>JAGREO010000082.1 GCA_020446525.1 Geminicoccaceae bacterium
TTTAGCATTTTGCTATACAGTGGCCCGATCCTGCCGAGCTTCGCCAAGGTCAGTGACGGTCGCCGGCTCGCTCGTCACGAACTTCGCCCAATCACGCATCAGGACGCGCCGCTTGGTAAAAGCATCGCCCCGCCAATAACTCGCTTCGACCTTGTCTTTCAGGCGATGCGCCAACGCATGCTCGATGACTTCGCGCGCATGCGAAGTAGTTTCGCCGGCCCAATCGCGGAAAGTCGAGCGGAAGCCGTGAGTAGTAACCGGCAAATCCATCCGCCGCAGGACCGCCGTCAGGGTCATATCGGACAGCGGCCGGCCCTTCTCGCCGGGGAAAACCAGCGCGTCGGGCTCGCCGGGGTCGCCCAACAGGGCCAGCGCCTCGGGTCCGAGCGGCACGCGATGTTCACGGCCGGCTTTCATCCGGGCCGCCTGCACGACCCAGATGCCCGCAACGGTGTCGACCTCGCCCCACGTCATGCCGCGCACTTCGCCCGACCGGCCGGCGGTCAAGATGGCGAAAGACAAGGCCCGTGCGGCGGTGCCTTCGCGCTCTTGGAGCGACTTCCAGAAGGTCGGCATCAGCCGCCAATCGAGCGCCGCGTGGTGCTCGACCCGCCGGACCTTCGTCGGTGCCGGCAACAGCTTGTCGAGATGCCCGCGCCATCGCGCCGGATTTTCGCCGGTTCGAGCTTTGAGCGCGGCGGCATAATCCAGAACCGCCTCGATGCGCTGGCGCAGCCTGCTCGCGGTCTCGGGCTTCGTGGTCCAGATCGGCCGCAGAACGGCCAGCACGTCGCTGGTCTCGATATGACGCACGTCTCGATCGGCGAGCACCGGGAAGGCGTGCGTCGCCAGTGTCGATGTCCATTGGAGCGAATGTTTGACGTTTTTCCAACCCGGCCGCTTGGCTTCGATCAAGGCTTCGGCCGCCTGCCGGAACGTCATCGCCTTGCGCCGCTCGACCGCTTCCAGCGGGTCGATGCCATCGGCGAGCTTCGTCCGCATCTCGTGCGCCTTCTCGCGGGCGCGTTGCAGGCTCACGCTCGGCCATCTGCCCAAGCCGGCTTCGCGGCGGCGACCGTGAAGCTGGTATCGCAAGATCCAGCTCCGGGCACCGGTCGCCTGCACGACCAGCATCAGCCCTTGGCCATCGATGTGCTTGCCGGGTCCGGCGGTCTCGACCTTGCGCGCGTTCAGCCTTCCTCGAACCGTCATCCTTCCCCCCATTCATCCCACCACTGAAACGCGGTTTAGCATGAACGGCCACGAACGACAACGATTGGCTGTGAAAACTAACTATCTGGTACAGGCTGGATAATCTGGCTGAATGCGGACTTTGGCGAACGGCCGCGAATGGCCTATAGGCGGACCCCGTCTCCGCCATCAACTCGAGCATTGATTTCAATCATCTGACGCCTTGGACACGCATCGCCGCCGGCGCTGCCTTGCCCGGGTCGGACACCGGACCACGCTCGGATGCCCGAAGGGCGTCGGTCGCGACGGTGGTCTGCGGATGACGGGCGTCATGACCGGCATCGGAGTTCGTGGCCGGGCGATCGCGACGATGCCGTGCGGTTCATCGGTGTCGCCCCCGACCGGCGGCGCTGTCGGGCATGCGGTGCTACCAGAAGAACTCGGTATGCCCGACCGCGCGCATCAGCGCCTCCACATAATAGTAGTCGCCATAGGGCAGCATGTTGTCCGCCCGGTCGAGAGCGACGAAGGCCGCACCTTCCTTCAGGAGGCCCTGGGCCTCCGGCAGGCCGGCGATGTCGTGGTGCTCGACCAGGCCCGCGAGGATACGATCCGCCAAGGCGGTATAGCGCACCGCAGCCTCGCTCCGGCCGAAGCCCTGCGCCAGCAGGTAGAGCCCGGCAGCCGTCACCGCTCCGGCGGAGGTGTCTGGGTAGGGATGCCGGTCGGCCGGCAGGTCGTAGTCCCAGAGCGGCACGCCGTCCTCGGGCAGCTTCCCGGCGACATAGTCGGCCATCCTCGCCGACATGTCGCGGTACTCGGTGCGGCCCGAATGGAGAAAGGCCTGCGCGAAGCCGTGGATCGCCCAGGACTGGCCGCGCGACCAGCAGCTATCGTCGCTCAACCCCTGATGCGTGAAGCCCCTGATCGGCGAGCCGTCGCGCGGGTCGAACTCGAAGGCGTGGAACGAGCTGCCGTCGTCGCGGACCAGGTACTTCGCACTCGTCTGGAGGTGCATGTGGGCGATCTCGGCGAAGGATGCCTGGCCGGTCTGCGCATGCGCCCAGAAGAGCAGCGCCATGGCCTGCATGCTGTCGATGTTCAGCGTGCCCGGCTTCTGCGCCGCGAAGGCGGGGTCGTCGCGCCGCATCGGGTTCCAGCACATCACGAAGCGCATCGGCTGGCGCCGCCGGGCGGCGAGGAAGTCCGCCGCCCGAAGCGCCATGGTCCGGGCCCGCTCGCTGCCGGTGAGCTTCCAGTCGGCGACACAACTGAGCGAGAAGAGAAAGCCCAAATCGTGGTCGTGCCAGTCCGGCCGCTCGAGCACGTTCTGGAAGTAGGGCAGCCGCATCTGCGCACTGTTCCTGAACCGCGCCTCGCCGGTCAGCACGTAGGCGAGCCAGAGCTGGCCGGGCCAGAAGCTCGCCACCCACTCGTCCGCCGTGCAGAACTGATACTGATGCGTGCCGGGCACCGAGATCCGGGGGTTGCGCAGGCCGAATTGCGGGATCAGGTCGCCGATCTTGCGGACAGCCCGGTCCAGCGCCCGCGCAAACGCCTCGCGATGCGCCGTCGGCGGCTGGAACAGGTCCATCGCCACATAGGACTCGCCGGTATCGAGGTTCTGCTCGTATGCCATGTCCCTGGTCCGATCCCTGCTCAGGAAAAGAGCGTGCCGCCATTGATGTCCATACAGGCGCCGGTGATGAAGGCGGCGGCGTCGGATGCGAGGAATACGGCGAGCTCGGCCACGTCCTCCGGCGTGCCCTCGCGCTTGAGCGGGGTGTTGCCCGCCACGGCCTTGCGCACCTCGGGCTTGGTGAAGACATTGTGGAAGTCGGTGTCGATCATGCCCGGGCAGACGGCGTTGACGCGGATCCTGGGCGCCAGCTCCCTGGCGAGGCCGCGGGTCATGGTCATCACCGCCCCCTTGGCGGCCCCGTAGGCCATCGCACCGCCGCCGCCCCCGTCGCGGGACGCCTGCGAGGCGAAGTTGACGATGGCACCGCCCTCGCTCATGTGCGGCAGCGCCGCCTGCGCGACCAGCATGGCCGCGGTCACGTTGACGGCCAGGACGGCGTTCCAGTGCTCGAGCGTCATCTCCGCGAAGGGCTTGCGGGCCAGGAGGCCGCCGACCACCGGCATGACGACATGGATGGCGCCGAACTGCCCGGCCGCCCGGTCGGCGAAGGCGCGCGCCTCGTCGGGCCGGGTCATGTCGCCCTGCATGGCGAAGGCGCGGCCGCCGGCGGCCTCGATCTCGCGCACGGCGCTCTCGGCACCGTCGGTGGAACGCAGGTAGTTGATGCCGACATTGGCGCCGGCGCGGGCCAGGCGCATGACGCAGGCGCGGCCGATGTCCCGCCCGCCGCCGGCGACGATGGCGGTCTTTCCGTCAAGATTCATTTTTCTGCTCCCGGATTGACATGGATGAGGCGGCCGGCCGCGAAAGGGGTGCGGCGGGCCCTTGCGGTGCGAGCGTGGCTCAGGTCTTCGCCAGCTTCTTCACCACGACCTTGAAGGTGTTCTCCTCGGCGTCGGTGAAGTAGAGGTCGGCGTCGTAGCCCTGATCGTCCATGAAGTTGAAGATCCGCCGCGGCTCGGCCACCGGGTAGGGCACCAGCAGGGTGACGATCCGCTGGCGCGTCGCCGCCGGGTAGCGCGCGATCATGCATGTGCTGACCGGCAGGCCCTCATATTCCTTCGTGTCGACACCGGGAAAGCCGGTCTCCTGGCGCAGTTCGGGAGCGCCGCCCTCCGACCAGATCACCTTGCCGTAGAAACCGGCCCGCGCGCCGGAATAGCGGAACGAGCTCCGTCCGAGCTCGAAGGGGCCGTTGGCGTGCAGGAGCCAGTCGACGGTGACCTTCTCCTCGGCATCGACGCTGTCGACGATCACGAAATAGCTGTCCCGGACGAAGAAGATCTCGCGTTCAACAAGCGTCACCTCGGGCGACAGGGTGCGATAGGCGGCCGTGGCATCGCCCCGGATGTAGATGTGATCCTCGCGTTCCTCGGCCTCCTCGATGCAGCCCGCGGCAGCCATGGCCCGCGCCTTGTCCTTGTCGGCGTATTGGCCCCTGCCGTTGATCAGGATCGCGTTCTTCGAGCGGGTCTGGCGGCGCCAGCCCTGGTGCATCGAGCTGTTGAAGGCGACGTAGTGGCCGGACTGGATCGCCAGGTCCTCGCCGAAGCCCGAAAGGCAGAAGGCGTTCTGGTCGCCGTGGCTGTGGCTGATCGAGCCGTAGGGCGATGACTTGAAGACGAAGTGCAGGTGCCGCTCCGGGTCGTCCATCCGGCTCTGGATGGCGACCCAGCCGATGCCCTTGAACCAGCGCAGACGGTCCGTCGCCGCCGGTGCCCGGCCCGCGATCACGGGCCAGTCGTGGCGATAGACCATCTCGTCGAAGTTCAGGTCCCACCAGCCGTAATTGTAGAACTCCTTCTCGGTCCCGGGATCCTGCTCCTTGAGACGGTCGTAGTACCACTGGTAGGCGGGATTGCCGGTCACGCCGGCATACTGGCGCAGATTGTAGCCGACCTTCAGGCAGGGCAGGTCGCCCATGGTGCTGTCGTCGCCGAAGGTGGCGCGCCGCGTGTCCGGGGCCTTGGTGTAGAGCGGGAAGTCGCCCGTCTTCTGGAAGAACGGCCGGTCGTAGAGATTCAGCCCGGTGAAGTTCTTCAGAAGGTTCGCGGCCTCCGTCAGGTAGGCCATCCCCGTCATCCAGTAGTGCGGGCCCTCGGCCCAGCCGCCGTCGCGGTCGCCCCAGGGCGAATAGACCGTGAACAGGAACTCGATGGCGTAATCCAGCCAGTCGCGTGCCTCCTCCGCCTCGTCCAGGAGTGCGATCGAGGCCGGGACGAGCACCGCCGAGACCGCACGGACGGCGTGGCTGTCATAGGGAAAGAGGTGGATGTTGGCGTGCCGGATGATGTGGTCGGCGATCTCGCGCGTCCGCGCCAGCAGCGCCTCGCGCACGAGGGCGCGTTCGTCGTCGGCGAGCCGGTCGTGCAGCCAGTCATGGCCCCAGGCCAGAGCCAGGGTCACCCGGAACGCCCATTCGTCGGTGTAGGCGCGAGAGGTCGTGCCGGCCGGATCCCAGCGGGCGACGGCCAGGAGCCAATCCCTGGCCCGCTCCAGCAGCGCCTCGTCCTCGAGCACCTTGCCGGCGATGGCCATGTGCCGGATCGCGTAGACCAGTTCCTGGCACTCGATGTAGGTCCGGCGCCAGATCTCGGGCGTGCGGATGTTGTCGGGATAGGGAGCGGGCTCGGCTGGAATCTCCCGCTCGAGCCAGGGGGCGACCGATCGAGTGTAGAACGTCTGCCAGGCGCAGTGCTGGGGATCCCGACGGACCTTCCCGGCGAAGGCCGCGAGCTGCTTCGGGCCCAGCCAGAGCCGGGGATGCGCCATATCGGCGCCGGCGTAGCGTTTCGTCCGGTCGGCCAGCGGGATCTGCGGACAGCCATCGGGAATGGTGAAGCTGCGCGACCGGCTCCAGCGCGTCTTCGGCTGCTTCCTTCCGGCGTCCCAGACCGCATAGGACCAGCAATAGCTCCCGGGCGGAAGGGCCACGGGCGGTGTCAGGAAGTTGAGCGGCACGTTCGGGAAGAGCCAGGTCGCGTCCTTCGGATAACCCGCATCGACGGAGATGCGCAGGACGTAGACCGCCTCGTCCTCGATGACCGGCAGCCAGGAGAAGCGCGGCGGGTTCTCGGCCACCTCGTCGCCGTCTGCCGGGCGATACTGGATGTTGAGGCGACCGGCGCGGGGCTCCTCGAGGAGGGCGGGCTCGGGCCGGATGGCGGTGTCGGCGGGCATGCTCGGTTCCTGTGGATGGTGGTGCGGGTCGGCCCGCCGCCGGGCCGGCCATCGGCCCGGCGGCGAGCGCGACGCGGGGTCAGCCGGCGTACTGGCGGCTGTAGGCCGAGTTCATGACCTCGAGGACCTCGCTCAGGCCCATCCGCTCGAGCTGGGCCATGTATTCGTCCCAGTCGGCCTCGACGTCGCCCGTCCCGAGGATCCAGGCCTGCTGGCGCTCCAGCATGTAGGTGCGCAGGGACGGCCAGTACTTGTCGTAGACGGCCTGCTCTTCCTGGTTGAGCGAAACACCCAGGAACTGATCGATGAGCAGGTCGTTGGCCTTGTAGAGCTCGATCCCCTTGCGCGCCGGCTCGGAGGTCCACTGCCACTCGTAGCGGTAGTCCTGCCAGTAGCCGCGGTAGATCTGGGCACCGACCAGATACATCTGGCTGTTGACCGGCGAATCGCTGTTCAGGACCTCGGGCTTGAAGACGGGCTCGCCGTCGATCATGTCCCAGGTCTCGCCTTCCACGCCGAAGTTCGCGAGCAGCCGACCTTCCTCGGTGAACCAGAAGTCGAAGTACTTGATCGTCTCGACGGGATGTTCGTTGGTGTAGCTGATCGCCCAGCCGTCGGGTTTGATGGGAATGCGGCGGTGCTCCTCCATCCGCACCCCGCCCGCCGATTCCGGTGGCAGGAACGGGATGAAGTTGAAGCCCTCGATCTTGTCGGCCAGCGCCTGGTTGTAGCCCGAGGTCGAGGCGAACCAGTCATGGGTCGAGCCGCCGAGGTTCTCGGACAGGAGATAGTCCCGCGAGGACGAGCCGCGCGTGAAGATCTCGGGGTCGATGAGGCCCTCCTCGTACCACTGGGCGATGTGCGCGATACCGTCGCGATAGGCCTCCAGGGCATAGGGGTGCACCACCTTGCCTTCGTCGTTGACGTAGAAATCGTGATAGGTGTCCGATCCCGAGGAGCGCGCGTCCCACAGGTTCAGGAGACGGTTCACCTCTTCCCACTGACGGGCGAAGTAGGGGATCTCGTCCTTCAGGCCGTTGCCGTTCGGATCCTGGTCACGGAAGGCCTTCAGGACCTCGTAATACTCGTCGACATTCGTCGGCTGCTCCAGCCCCAGCTTGTCCAGCCAGTCCTGGCGGATGTACCAGGCGCGGCCGAACTCGCCGTCGGGCAGGTAGGGGATGTAGTAGTAATTGCCATCGTAGGACGAGATCGCCTCCTGCAGGCCGGGGTGCGAATCCCAGAAGGCCTGGATGTGCGGGGCGTGCTCCTCGACCAGGTCGTTGAGCGGCAGGAAGGCGCCCTCCGGCCCGTACTGGTTGACCGGCTGCTGGATCAGATGGCCGCCGACGATGTCGGGCATGTCGCCCTTGGCGAGGAGCAGGTTCATCGCCTCGTTGCTGTCGGTGCTGTTGCGCCCGGCCGTCGCATCCTTGAGGTGGATGCCGGTCATCTCGCGCGCCACCCTCTCGACGGGATAGTTCTCGTCGTAGCCCTGGGCGCGCGGCCAGTGCATGTGGATCGTGAGCACCAGCGGCTCGTCGACGATCCTGTGATCGTTTTCGGCGAGAGCTTGGGCCGTCAGCATCGTGCTGGCACACAATGCGGCTGTCAGGGTCAACTTGCGCATCGATGTCCTCCTTGATTGCGCATGGTTCGTTATTCCTTCACTCCACCCAGAAGGATGCCCTTGTTGAAGTACTTCTGGATGAAGGGGTAGATCAGCAGCACCGGGATGATCGAGCAGACGATGATCGCGGCGCTGACCGTTTCGAACGAGTAGGTCGCGTTGAGCAGGGTATTGGCGAATTCCTCGTCGTCACTGAGTTCGACGATGACGTGGCGCAGGTAGACCTGCAGCGGGATCTTCTCCTCGTCCTGCAGGAGGACCATGGCCCAGAAGAAGCCGTTCCAGCGCGAGACGATGCAGAAGAGCGCCACGGTAGCGATGGCGGGCTTCGAGAGCGGCACGTAGACCTTCCAGAGAACCTGGAACTCGTTGGCACCGTCCATCCTGGCAGCCTCCTCGAACGAGCGCGGAATACCCTCGAAGAAGTTGCGCAAGAGGATGATGTTGAAGCCGTTGACGGCGAAGCCGATGATGATGCCGAAATAGCTGTCGAGCAGCCCCAGGTCCCGCATGTTCAGGAAGAACGGGATCAGCCCGGCGTTGAACCACATCGTGAAGGCGACCATCAGGTTCCAGAAACGCCGGCCGATGAGCTGCGGCCGCGACAGGGCATAGGCACCCGGGATGATGAAGGCGAGGCTCATCAGCGTGCCGCCGATCGTGTAGATGAACGTGTTCTTGTAGGAGGACCAGAACAGCGGCTCCGACAGCACCCGGATATAGGCCTCCAGCGTGAAGCCCACCGGAGTGAGGATGACCCGGCCCGCCCGGGCCTCGAAGCCCGTGCTCATCGACAGGGATGCGATGTAGATGAAGGGGTAGAGGGTCGAGATCGCGAAAATCCCGATCAGCATCATGTTGACGATGACGAAGAGCCGGTCGCCGCGCGAATAGAGGTTCATGTTGGTCATCGGTTCGTCCCTCTCACCACAGCGACGTGCGCGAGTAGCGCTTGGCGATCGTGTTGGCCGCCATCACCAGGACGAAGGCCACGACCGCGTTGAACAGGCCCGCCGCGGCGGCGAGGTCGTACTGGCCGCCCTGGATGCCCTGGCGGTAGATGAAGGTGTTCACCACGTCCGCGGTCTCGAAGGTCGCGGGCTGGTAGAGCAGGATGATCATCTCGAAGCTGACTTCGAGCATGTTGCCGATGCGGATGATCAGCATGATGATGATCGTCGGCATGATCGACGGCAGGGTGATCTTCCACATCATCTGCCAGCGGCTGGCGCCGTCCACGACGGCACTCTCGTAGAGCGACGGGTTCACCCCGGCGATCGCCGCCAGATAGACGATCGACTGGAAGCCGGCCTCCTGCCAGATCCCGGTGCCGACAAAGATCGGCCGGAACCATTCGGGCTTCGTCAGGAAGTAGATGGAGTCGACCCCGAACCAGCCGAGCACCGTGTTGACGATGCCGGCCGAGGGCGAGAAGGCGGTGATGACGATGCCCGCGATGATCACCGAGGAGATGAAGTGCGGGAGGTAGACGATGGTCTGCGCAGTCCGCTTGAAGGCCTGCTGGAGGACCTCGTTGAACATCAGCGCCAGGATGATCGGCATCGGAAAGCCGAAGAGCAGGCTGTAGAAGCTGATGATGACCGTGTTCTTGATCGCCCGCAGGAACTGGTCGTTGCCGAAGAGCGTCTGGAAGTGCTCGAAGCCGATCCAGGGGCTGCCGGCGACGCCGCGGAAGATCGAATAGTCCTTGAACGCGATCTGCAGGCCGTACATCGGCTTGTAGAGGAAGAGGATGAACCAGATGATCGTCGGCGCCAGCAGCACGTAGATCTGCCATTCCCGCCGGAAATGATCGCCCACCCAGATCGCCCGGCGCCGCACGCGGTGGCGCAGCGCCTCGCGCGCCTCGATGACCAGTTCCTCGGTCGCCGGGCCGGCGCCCTGATGACGGATCATGCCGCGGCCCCCATCTGCGACGAGCCGAGGACCCGCCCGGTCTCGTGATCGAAGACCTTGATCCGCTCGACCGGCACATGGAACGCGTTGACGCTGCTCAGATGGTCGGTGTCGCCTCCGGTCTCGGCCTTGATCACGAAGGGCGTGTCACCGATCGACGTGTGCAGGAGGGCCTCCGATCCGAGGGTCTCGACGAGGTCCAACTCGACCGATACCGTGGAGCCTTTGCCGACCGGTTCGATCGAGGCGTGCTCGGGACGGATGCCGACGATCACCTTGCGGCCCTGCGCCCCCTTGAGGGCATCGAGTGCCGGCAGGGCGATCCGCGCACCGTGCGCGACCGCCACCGGGCCCGCATCCTCCATCTCCACCGCCGCCTCGAACTGGTTCATCGGCGGGGAACCGATGAAACCGGCGACGAAGGTGTTGGCCGGGTGGTTGAAGAGCTCCATCGGCGCACCGATCTGCTCGATCCGGCCATCGCGCATCACGACGATGCGGTCGGCGAGCGTCATGGCCTCCACCTGGTCGTGGGTGACGTAGACGCTGGTGACGCCGAGACGCTTGTGCAGCCGCTTGATCTCGGCCCGCATCTGCGTGCGCAGTTTGGCGTCGAGGTTCGAGAGGGGCTCGTCGAACAGGAACACGGCCGGATGGCGCACGATGGCGCGGCCCATGGCGACCCGCTGGCGCTGGCCGCCGGAGAGATCGGCCGGCTTGCGCTGGAGGTAGTCGGTGAGCCCCAGTATCTTCGCCACGTCCGTCACGGAGCGGGCGATCTCGTCCTTCTTCACGCGCCGGATGCGCAGCCCGAAGGCGATGTTCTCGGCGACGTCGAGGTGCGGGTAGAGCGCGTAGTTCTGGAAGACCATGGCGACGTCCCGATCCTTCGGCGCCACGCGGTTCATCACCCGGTCGCCGATGCGCAGCTCGCCGTCGGAGATCTCCTCGAGGCCGGCGATCATCCGCAACGTCGTCGACTTGCCGCAGCCCGAGGGGCCGACCAGCACGACGAACTCTTTGGGCTGGACCTGCAGGTCGATGCCATGGACCACCGTCGCGGTCCCGTAGCGTTTGACGATCTTTTCCAGCGTCACCCCTGACATGTTCCGTTTTCCTTCTGTGCGTCGGCGCCGTTCGTTCGGCCGCCGCGGCCCGACAGTCGCGCATTGAGCGTGTCGATGAAGTCCAGCAGGACGGGATGCCGCCGCAGCCCGTCGCTCTCGGCCTCGAGCGAGCCCAGGTGCCGCACCAGCGCCTTCTCGGCGGCGGCCGGGTCGCCCGCGCGAATGGCGTCGACGATCGCAGCATGCTCGCGCAGCACCTCTTCGCCACGGCTGATGTTGTGGATCCGCTTGAGGTGACGGACACGGTCGACCTCCGCCTGCGTCTGGCTGATCGTCGTCCACACGCCGCCGATGCCCGAGAGCTCGAAGACGCAGCGGTGCATGCGCTGGTCGAGATCGAAGAAGGCGATGTAGTCGCCCGCGGCGAGGGCGGCCCGCTGCTCCAGGATGACGGCGTCGAGCTGGCGGGCGATCGCCTGGTGTGTCGCGGCGCCGGCGGCGCGCCGCACCGCGCCGATCTCCAGGTTGAGCCGGACGAAGCAGGCCTCGATGTACCGGTCGATCCGGATTGGCGTCACATAGGTCCCGCTGCGCGGCACGATCTCGACGGCGCCCGCTTCCTCGAGCCTGATCAGCGCCTCGCGCACCGGCGTCTTGCTGACGCCGAGCGCTGCCGAGATCTCCTTCTCCGAGAGACGCTCCCCCGGCAGAAAGTCCACAGCGACGATCCGCGCCCGGAGAACGTCGAAGACCTGAGCCACCATTGGTCGGTCGGCGACCAGCTTCACGCTGCCGAGCCTGTCGGACATTCTCGCCTGCATCGGACCGTTGCCCCTCCCATCGCGACCTCGTTCGTTTCTTCTCCGGTCGCGCGTCGGCCCTGCCGGGCCGCGTCTCCATCTCCACCGCAAATCTGATATGTCAGTTTTCGGGCATGCACAATATAAATCTTTACAAATTTGAGAAAAATGTTGAAACGGCCATGATCCCTGCCGCAGTGAAGGTCGAGAAACGATGCAGATCCAATCCGTTAAGATCACGCCGGTGGCGGTACCCGACTACCCGCTGCGCAACCTTAAGGGCGTGCACCAGGCCGTGTTCCTGCGCTCGGTCATCGAGCTGACGACCGATACGGGCCAGGTCGGCATATCCGAGAGCTACGGCACCCGGCGTACGCTCGCGGCCCTGCAGCGGTCAGCGGAAGCGCTCATCGGGCTCGACATCTTCGATCTGAACGGGCTGCGGAACCGACTGCTCGAGGCACTGCCGGACGCCGGCGGGATCAATGCCCCCTCCGCCCTGGCCGACCACAGGGTCGTCGACGTGGTCTACAGCGCCATCGAGGTCGCCCTGCTCGACCTGCAGGGCAAGTGGCTGAACCGCCCCGTCTCGGACCTGCTCGGCGGTGCTGTGCGCGACGAGGTGCGATTCGGTGCCTACCTTTTCTACAAGTACGCGAAGCCGGAGGAGCAGCCGGGCGAGGATCTCTTCGGCGAGGTGATGACGCCGGACGCGCTCGTCGCCGAGGCGCGGCACCTCGTCGCCGAAAATGGCTTCGCATCCATGAAGCTGAAGGGTGGCGTGCTTGCGCCCGAACTCGAGGCCGAGACGCTGGTCAAGCTGCGCGAGGCCTTTCCCGAGGCGCCCCTGCGGATCGATCCCATGGGCGCATGGACCGTCGAGACCTCGATCGCCATGGCCAGGCGCCTGGCCGGCGTCCTCGAATATCTCGAGGACCCGACGCCCGGGCTCGACGGCATGGCCGCCGTCGCCGCCGCGGGCAGGCTGCCGCTCGCCAGCAACCTCGTCGTCGTGGAGTTCCCGCACGTCATCGAGGCCGCCTGCCGGAACGCCGTGCAGATCGTCCTCAGCGACCATCACTACTGGCGCGGCATGACCGGCGCCATCCAGCTCGGCCGGATGTGTGAGGCGGCGGGCATGGGCGTCTCCATGCACTCGAACTCGCATCTCGGCATCAGTCTCGCGGCGATGGCGCACGTGGCCGCGGCGACCCCCAACCTGACCTATGATTGCGACACCCATTACTCCTGGACGCCCGTCGACATCCTCGAGGGCGGCAAGTTCGTGTTCAGGAACGGCCGGCTCGCCGTCCCGAAGGGGCCGGGCCTCGGCGTCGGCATCGACCAGGCGGCGCTGGCGAGGCTGCACGAGCTCTATCTCACGGCTGGCGTGACGGATCGCGACGATCTCGACGAGGTGCGCAAGTACGAGCCCGGCTTCCAGCGCCAGGTGCCGAAATGGTAGGCCTCGTCTGAACGGGAAGGACCGGGCCGGATCCGGCGCCAGACTGATCAGATTCCGCCGGCCTCGCCTTCGAAGACCCGCTGGCGGGCATTCTCAATGTGCTGGCGCATGGCGAGCCGCGCGCCTTCGCGGTTCTGGCGGGCGATCGCATCGTAGATGACGTCGTGCTCGGCCTGCACCAGCTCGAGCCGCTCCCGCGATTTCTTCAGCGACAGGCTGCGCGTCAGCCGCAGGCCGGTCAGGATGTTCGTCTTCATGGAATTTCGCGCCGAGACGAAATAGTGGTTGTTCGACGCATCGCAGATCAGGGCGTGAAACGCCTCGTCCGCCTCGACCCCGAGCTCGCCGTCGCGCACGCAGCGAGCGAGCTCGTTCAGGGTCTGCCGGATCCGCTGCAGCATGGCAGCACTCCGCCGCTCGGCCGCGAGATAGGCGGCCTCGCCCTCGATCGCCGCGCGGAACTCGAAGGTCCGCTGGATATCGGCGATCGAGCCGATCGGCGCGAAGGTCAGCACCGCATCCTCCGGTCGGCGCCGGACATACGATCCGGAACCCTGCCGCGATACGATAGCGCCATCTGTGCGCAGCTGCTTCAGGGCCTGGCGCAGTACCGGCCGCGACACGCCGAAGACCCCACTCAGCTCGTGCTCGGTCGGCAGCTTGGCGCCGACCGCGAACTCGCCGGAGGCGATCCGGCCGAGGATCCTTTCGTAGATGGTGTCCGCCAGGCGCCGGTCGGCCGCGGCTTCGGCCCGGCTGGGAGCTTCGTCTCCCAGCTCGGGGCCATCATCCGGGATCGCGAAACCTCTCTCCATTCGGCGAATATCTCCCTGGTTTCCGGATCGGTCGGCTGGTACAGGCCGAAGGTCGAGGCACCGCCCTGCACGCTCTCGAGCACGAAGGCCTCGAAATGCATAACCTTCCCCGCTGGCGTCGCGATCTCGTCCGCGATGGGCCGAAGGATGCATACGACACCGTCCTTGTCCCCCACAATGATGTCGCCCGGGAAAACCGCGACACCGCTGCTCGGTAATTTGGAAATATTTGTAAATCTGAACCCTGAGCCCGCCCGTCTCCTCGACCGGCACGCCGCCCGAGGTGGACGTCCTAATCTGGGACGACACGACCGATCAGCCTTCCGCTTGACCCGCGCGTTTCACGATCTGGCTTACTCGATGCCGGAGGGACGGTTCCCCGGTTCTCCGGGCAGAGGGGTTCGGCGTCGCGTCGTTCTTGTCTGCGGAACGGACGGTCGGCTATGTCCGGATGTGCGCGTCTTCGACGGCGGTGTTTCGGCCGGCGGACAGGCGGGGCGTGGGGAGGAACGGATGGCGGATTATGTCGTCGTCGGCGGCGGGGTGGCCGGGTGTGTGATCGCGACGCGGCTTTCGGAGGATCCGGATGTCCGGGTGCTGCTGATCGAGGCGGGGCCGACGGATCGCAATCCTTATATCCACATGCCGGTCGGCTTTGCACGGATGACCGGCGGGCCCTTGACGTGGAAGCTGAAGACGGCGCCGCAAGAACATGCGATGGGCCGGGAAATTCCCTATGCGCAGGGTCGGGTGCTGGGCGGCGGCGGGTCGATCAACGCGCAGGTCTTCACCCGCGGCCGGCCGGCCGATTACGACGCGTGGGCCACCGAATGCGGCTGTCCGGGCTGGGGGTTCGAGGAGGTTCGCCGCTATTTCGTCCGGTCGGAGGACAACGACACGCTGGCCGGGGCGTGGCACGGCAATGACGGGCCGCTGGGGGTCACCACCCCCTGCCCGCAGCCGGCGACCCGGGCCTTCGTGCGGGCCTGCCAGCAATATGGCATGCCCTTGAACCCCGATTTCAACGGGCCGGTGCAGGCCGGCACCGGACCCTATCAGATCACCACACGGGACGGCCGGCGCTGTGCGACCGCCCGCGGCTATCTGCGGCCGGCGATGGGGCGCGCCAATCTCGAGGTGCGCACCGGTGTGCGGGTTTCACGGATCCTGATCGAGAAGGGCCGCGCGACCGGCGTCGCGATCGAAGGGAGCGACGGTGCGGAGGTCCTCCGGGCCGGGCGCGAGGTGATCGTCACCGCCGGTGCGATCGGCAGCCCGAAGCTGATGATGCTCTCGGGCCTCGGGCCTGCCGATCATCTGCGCGCGCACGGTATCGAGGTGGTGGCCGATCTGGCCGGTGTGGGTGCCGACCTGCAGGATCACTACGGCATCGACATCGTCTACGAGACCAGCGGGCCGCTCAGTCTCGACAAGTACAACAGATGGTGGTGGGCGGCTTCGGCCGGGCTCGAATATGCGCTCTGGCGGCGCGGGCCGGTGACCTCCAACATCGTCGAGGGCGGCGCCTTCTGGTTCGCCGATGCCGCGGCGGCGGACGATCCGGCGGCACTGCCCGATCTGCAGTTCCATTTTCTCGTCGGCGCCGGTGTCGAGGCGGGTGTGCCGGCGGTGCCTTCGGGCTCCGGGCTGACGCTCAATTCCTACACCCTGCAGCCGCGCGCCCGGGGCAGCGTGCGCCTGCGGAGTGCGCGGGCCGAGGATGCGCCGGTGGTCGATCCGAACTTCCTGGGCGCGCCCGAAGACCTCGGGACCTCGATCCGCGGGCTCGAGATCAGCCGCGAGATCATGGCGCAGCCGGCCCTCGCCCGCTTCGTGAAGACCGAGCATTTCCCTTCCGCGCGGGTGAAGGGCCGGAGCGCGCTCGAGGATTATGCCCGGCGCTACGGGCGGACCTCCTATCATCCGGTCGGCACCTGCCGCATGGGCGGCGACGAGGGGGCGGTGGTCGACCCGGAGCTTCGGGTGCGCGGGATCGAGGGGCTGCGGGTCTGCGACAGCTCGGTGATGCCGCGGCTGGTGAGCTCCAACACCAACGCGCCGACGGTCATGATCGCCGAGAAGGCGTCCGATCTGATCCGCGGGCGGCAATGATCGGGCGGCGGTGGCGGATCAATCGGCGGGGAAGGAGAAATCCGGCAGCGACTGGAAGGCCTGCCTGAGGGCCGCACCCCAGCCCGTCGAGATGGTCTGGTAATAGCCGTCGCTCTGATCGATCCGCAGGGCGCGGCCGGCCTTGAGCGCGTCGGTCTCGTAGATCTGCAGATCGAGCGGCAGGCCGACGGAGAGGTTGGCCTTGATCGTCGAATCGAAGGACACCAGCAGGAGCTTGGCCGCATCCTCGAAGCTCATCGCCGGGTCGAAGGTGCGCAGGATGATCGGCCGGCCATATTTGGTCTCGCCAAGCTGGAAGAAGGGCGTATCGGCGCTGGCCTCGACGAAGTTGCCTTCGGGATAGATCATGAAGAGCCGCGGCGGCATGCCGGCGATCTGGCCGCCCAGCATCAGCGTCGCGGAGAAGGTGGGATCGGCGGCTTCCGATCCGCCGGCCGAATCCCTGACCACCTCGCGCAGGGTGCGGCCGGCGATCCGCGCCACCTGGAACATCGAGGGCGCCTCGAGGATCGAGGGGTTGCGCTCGGCCGGTGTCCGGTTGCGCTCGTCGAGCATGCTCACGACGGCCTGGGTGGTGGCGAGATTGCCCGCGGTCGCCATCACCAGAAAGCGCTCGCCCGGCTGCTCCCAGGTGAACAGCTTGCGGAAGATCGAGATGTTGTCGACGCCGGCATTGGTGCGCGTGTCGGTCATGAAGACCAGACCGCGATCGAGGATCATGCCCACGCAATAGGTCATCGTCCGCCCAGACCCCTTCCGCCCGCCGTCATTGCTGCACCTGCAGCGTCACGCTCATATCCTCCGCGGCCTCACCGAAGCGCAAGCCCGAGACCGGCGCCGCCTCGCGATAATCGAGGCCCGTGGCGATCCGCACATAACGTTCGTCCGGGGCGATGCCGTTGGAGACGTCGAAGCCGACCCAGCCCAGATCCTCGACGTGGACTTCGGCCCAGGCGTGGCTGGCATCCTGCTCGATACGGTCGTCGAGCATCAGATAGCCGCTGACGTAGCGCCCGGGATAGCCCGCCGCACGGGCGGCGGCGAGGAAGACGTGGGCCTGGTCCTGGCAGACGCCGTGGCCGGCGGTGAGGGCGTCCTCGGCGGTGGTCTCGGCGTGGGTGCGCCCGGTCTCCCAGGTCACGGCATCGGCCACCAGATCCCGCAGGGCGTGCAACCGGGCGATGTCCGTGTCCTCGATCGCCGCCAGCTTGCGCGCGAGAGCCCGGACCTGCGGCCCCTGGCGCGTCAGGGCGGTCGAGCGGGTGAAGTACCAAAGCGGCGCCGGCCCCTGATGCCGGCCGAAGATGCCGTGGGTGTCGCTGGTCTCCACCTCGCCGCGGCAGTGGATCTCCAGCGCCTCGACACCGGTGTTCGCACGCACCAGCACGACGTGGTTGCCGTGCTGATCGGCGAAATCCACCTGCCGCCGGCCGCCGGCGAGCTCGATGTTCCAGGAGAGCACCTCCTGGCCCGGGCCGCTGCGCGGCATCAGACGCAGCTCCTGAAGCGCGTAGTCGACCGGCCGGTCGAACCGGTATCGGGTCGTGTGGACGATCGAGAGCCGCATGCATCTCACTCCACTCGTCGGCGCGGATGGGGGACCGGTCTATTCCAGGAATCGGTAATCGGCTTCGATCTGCTGACCGAGCTCGGCATTGTGGCGCAGGAATTCGGTGATGAACTCGTGCAGGCCGAGATCGAAGATCTGCTCGATCGAGTGCGCCTTCAGCCGGGCGCAGGCGACGTCGGCCAGCTCGTGGCAGCGGTGCCGCAGGCCGTAATCCCGGCCCAGATGGTTCAGATTGTCGACCAGCTTGTCGTAGCAGAAGGCGAGCGAGCGCGGCAGCCGGCGATCGAGGATCAGGAATTCGGCGATGCCGACGGGGCGGATCTCTCCCGGATGCAGCCAGCGATAGGCGCGCTGTGCCGAGACCGAGCGCAGGATCTTCTCCCATTGCACGTTGTCGAGCGAGGAGCCGACCTGAGAGACCGACGGAAGGAGAACGTAATATTTCACGTCGAGGATGCGCGCCGTGCTGTCGGCCCGCTCGATGAAGGTGCCGATGCGGGTGAAGTTGTAGATGTCGTTGCGCAGCATGGTGCCGTGCAGGGCGCCGCGCACCAGCGCGCTCTGCTGGCGGATGGCGCCCAGCACGTCGGGAAGCTCACGCTCGCGCACCGGCCGCGCCAGCACGGATTTGAGCGTGATCCAGCACTCGTTGGTCGCTTCCCAGACCTCGCGGGTCAGGGCCGTGCGCACCAGCCGCGCATTGTTGCGCGCGGCCTCGACGACCGAGAGCACGCTGCCGGGATTGCCCTTGTCGCGCAGCAGGAAATCGATGACCGCGGCGGCCTCGAAGGTCTCGTGCTTTTCGAGGAACGCCTGCCGCACGCCGGCCGTCGTCAGCACCGAGGCCCATTCGTCGTCGGCGGCGCCCGTGCGGGTCAGCGCCATGCGGAAGCCGGCATCGACCAGCCGTGCGGTGTTCTCCGAGCGCTCGAGATAGCGCTGCATCCAGTAGAGGCCGCCCGCGGTCTTGCCGAGCATGAGCGGTTACTCCTCCAGCACCCAGGTGTCCTTGG
>JAGREO010000083.1 GCA_020446525.1 Geminicoccaceae bacterium
GTCGGCATGGACATCGACATGGCGCGACTCCTGGCCAAGGGCCTGTTCGACGACGAGAGCAAGGTCGAGTTCGTGCTCCAGGGCTCCGATGGCCGCATTCCGAGCCTGGTGACCGATCAGGTCGACGTCATCTGCCAGTGGATGACGATCACGCCCGGCCGCGCGCAGCAGGTGGCCTTCACGGTGCCCTATTACCGCGAGGGCGTGAGCCTGATGGTCATGGCCGACGGCGCGAAATATGCGACGTTCGAGGACATCAAGGCGGCCGGATCGGAAGCCCGGGTCGGGGCGATGCAGAACGTCTTCATCGAGGACTGGGTGCACGCGGCCCTGCCGGAGGCGGCGGTCGATCAGTTCGACAGCCCGGATTCGACCCTGCAGGCGCTCAACGCGCGGCGCGTCGACGCCTATCTGGCCGACCAGTCCGCCATCCGCTGGCTGATGCAGACCACGCCCGACCGCTACCAGAACCTCAAATATGGCTGGATGCCCAACTCCTATGCCTCGGCCGTGCGGCAGGGCGATCCGATCTGGCTCGACTGGGTCAACACGGTCTATCGCGAGGCGATGATGGGGGTCGATTTCCCGGCGATGAAGGCTTCATACGAGAAGTGGTTCGGAATCGTCGTCGACCAGCCGCTGGTCGGCTTCCCGCAAGAGTTCCGCTGAAGCGGGGGCGGCGGCCGGCACCCGCATCCATGATCCGCCCATGATCGCCTACAACTTCAATTGGGACGTGATCTGGCGCAATTGGGACGCCTTTCTTCTGGCGTTGGCGCTGGGTCTGGGTCTGGCCGTCGTCTCGCTGCTGATCGGCACCGTGCTGGGCCTGATCCTGGCCTATGCACGGATGTCGCCCTGGCGGGTGATTTCCTGGACGGCCTGGTGCTATGTCGAGATCATCCGCAACACGCCACTCCTGCTGCTGATCTTCTTCGTCTATTTCGGCCTGCCCGAGATCGGCATCTACGCGCTCGACAAGATCGAATCCTTCATTCTCACGCTCTCGGCCTATGCGGCCGCCTATATGTGCGAGATCTTCCGCTCCGGCCTCGCCTCGATGCCGCGGGCCTATGGTGAAGGAGCCAAGGCCATCGGCCTGCGGCCCTGGCAGCGCCAGCGCTTCGTCGTCATTCCGGTGATGTTCCGCATCACCCTGCCGGCCATCTCGAACAATCTGATCTCGCTGTTCAAGGACACCTCGCTCGCCGCGGCCATCGCCGTGCCCGAGCTGACCTTCACCGCCCGGCAGATCAACGCCAACACCTTCAGGGTGATCGAATGCTGGGTGACCGCGAGCGCCCTCTACCTCGTGACCGCCTACCTGATCGCCATCCTGTTGCGCCGGGTCGAGGCGCGCTACGCGGTCGTGCGCTGAGGGGAGCGGGCATGGAGCGGGGTACCTTCCTCTATGAAATCTGGGTCGCCCGCTGGTCGATCCTCGAGGGGCTCGGCGTCACCCTCTCCTCGTCGGCCATGACCATCCTGATCGGCTCAATTCTCGGTTTCGCTCTCGGCCTGATCCTCACCTTCGGCATCCTGCCGCTGCGCTGGATCGCCCGGCTCTACGTCGACGTGATGCGCGGCATTCCGGTGCTGGTGCTGATCCTCTTCACCTATTACGGCCTCGCCATCCTCAAGATCCCGGTCAAGCCGTTCTGGGCCGGTGTCATAGCCCTGTCGCTGTTCTGCACCGCGCACATGGCCGAGACGGTGCGTGGTGCCGTCCAGTCGCTGCCGGCCGGACAGACCGAGGCGGGCAAGGCGATCGGCCTGCGTTTCTGGCAGAGGGTGCGCTTCGTCATCCTGCCGCAGGCCGTCCGCCGGATGCTGCCGCCCTGGGTCAACACCGCACTCGAGATCGTCAAGGGCACGACGCTGCTCTCCATCATCGGCGTGGTGGAGCTGCTGCTGGCGCACCAGCAGGCGATCGCGCGCAACTATATGGTCATCCAGTTCTACCTTTCGGCGACCGCGATCTATCTCGTGCTGAATTTCGCCATCGCCCAGGCCGCGGCATTGCTCGAGCGCCGCTACGCCTATCTCCGCTACTGACCCGGACCAGCCATGCCCCTGCTCGAAGCCCGCGACGTCCACAAGAAGTACGGTCAGCTCGAAGTCCTGAAAGGCATCGACATCGACGTCGAGCAGGGCCAGGTCGTGGCGCTGATCGGCGCCTCGGGCTCGGGCAAGACCACCTTCCTGCGCTGCATCAACCTGCTCGAGGAGTACCACCAGGGCCACATCACGCTCGACGGCGAGGCGATCGGTTATGCCACCGGCAAGCGTCGCCGGAAGCTGAGCGAGCGGAAGATCGCCGCGCAGCGGGCGAAGATCGGCATGGTCTTTCAGAGCTTCAACCTCTTTCCGCACATGACCGCACTCGCCAACGTCACTCTCGGTCTGGTCCAGGTGCGCCGCATGGCCGAAAGGGAAGCTGCCGAGCGGGCCCGCCACTGGCTCGATCGCGTGGGCTTGGCCGACCGCCGCGATCACTATCCCTTCCAGCTCTCCGGCGGCCAGCAGCAGCGGGTCGCCATCGCCCGGGCCGTGGCGATGGAGCCGCGCCTGATGCTGTTCGACGAGGTCACCTCCGCCCTCGATCCCGAGCTCGTCGCCGAGGTGCTGGCGGTGATGCAGGATCTCGCCCGCGACGGCATGACGATGGTCGTCGTCAGCCACGAAATGCTGTTCGTGCGGGACGTCGCCAGCCGTGTCGTGTTCATGGACCAGGGTCGCGTCGCGCAGGACGGAACACCCGACGAAGTGCTACACCGGCCACAGACCGAACGGCTGAAGACGTTTCTCGGCCGTTTCCACGGCGTCTTCGGCCAGGTCTGACGGCGATCGTCTTTCGCCGGGCCGGGCCGACGGGCCGATTACCTGCGGAGCCTTCATGCGCCGGACCAAGACCGCACCGATCGCATCATGACGGGTCGAGAACGATCGCGCCCGTCACGAGATCGACCGGCCGGCGCGACCGGGCTTGAGGACGCCGTCGTGAGCGGGGCGCGCGGATCGTGAGCGGGCCGACCATCGGCCTGGCGCTCGGTGGCGGTGGCGCGCGCGGGTTCGCGCACATCCACGCGCTCGAGGCGTTCGACGATCTGGGCCTTCGCCCGAATGTCGTCGCCGGCACCTCGATGGGGGCGATCGTCGGTGCGGCCTATGCCGCGGGCATGTCCGGCGCCGACGTGCTCGACTTCGCGCAGGAGCGGTTTCGCAACCGGTTGCGGCTGACCGCCGATCTGTTGCGCATGAAGCCGGAGAACGCCCGGCAGTTCCTCGACCATGGCGGGCTCAGGCTGGGCGAGATCAATGTCGAGCGGGTGATCACGGTCCTGCTGCCGCGCAGCTTTCCCACGGACTTCCGCCATCTGGTCACGCCGCTCAAGGTGATCGCGACGGATTTCCACGACCGCAGCGAGCATGTCTTCGAGAGCGGGCCGCTCATTCCGGCGCTGGCCGCTTCTTCGGCGATCCCCGCACTCTTCCGGCCGGTGATGGTCGACGGCACCGTCTATATCGACGGCGGCACGACCAACCCGACGCCGTTCGACCGGCTGAGCGGCGTGGTCGACATCGTCGTGGCCGTCGACGTCTGCGGCTGGCCTCGCGGCACCCGCGGGATGCGTCACCGCAAGCTCGACGTGTTGACCTCATCGACCCAGATCATGCAACAGTCGATCACCCGCGCCAAGGCGGCGCTCTGCCGACCCGACATCCTGTTGAAGCCGGACATGTCGGGGATCAGGATACACGATTTCATGAAGCTCAAGGCCATTCTGCTGGCGACCCGTCCGTTGCGCGAGACCTTGAAAAAGGAGTTGGACGTCGCGCTCGAGCGCCATGCGGCATCATGTCGAGCGAGCTGATCCTCCTCGGCCTGCTCGTCGTACCGCCCCTGGCAATCGTCGCCGCTCGTATCCTGTTTCCCCTGCCGTCGCTCGAGAACCGCACGGCGAGCCGTGCCCTCGCCGGCAGCAGGGAGACGACGATCGGCCGCATGCTGCTGCCGCCGGCCGAGCGTCATCCGGAAAAGAGCGGGCTCAAGCCGCTGACGACCGGCGTCGACGCCTTCGCCGCACGGGTGCTTCTGGCCCAGGCGGCGGAGCGCACGCTCGACGTGCAGTATTATATCTGGCGCCGTGACCTGACGGGCATCCTGCTCATGGGCGCGCTCAAGGATGCGGCCGATCGCGGCGTTCGGGTGCGCCTGCTGCTCGACGACACCGGCACCAGCGGCATGGACGATCACCTGGCGGCGCTCGACGCCCACCCCGCCGTGGAGATCAGGCTGTTCAATCCCTTCCCGCTGCGCACCTTCCGCTATGCGGCCTACCTCTTCGACTTCTTCCGTCTGAACAGGCGGATGCACAACAAATCCTTCACCGCCGACGGTGTCGCCACCATCGTCGGCGGCCGCAACGTCGGCGACGAATATTTCGGCACCGGCCCGCAGCCGCTCTTCGTTGATCTCGACGTGGTGGCGGTCGGCGCGGTGGTGCCGCACGTCACGGCCGATTTCGATCGCTACTGGTCGAGCGCCAGCGCCTATCCGGTCGATCGTCTGCTCGCAGCAGGCACCGAGGCGGGACTTGCGGCGTTCGCGGCCGAGGTCGCTTCGGCCTCGAAGAGCACGCGCTTCGCCACCTATGCCCGGACGGTGCGCGATTCGGACGTGGTGCGCGACATGGCCGACCATGAACTGTCGCTCTTGTGGTGCGACGTGGTGATGATCTCCGACGATCCGCGCAAGGCCCTGGATCGGGCGCCCAGGGGCAAGCTGATGATCCACCACCTGACCGACCTGCTCGGTCGGCCGGATGTCGTGCTGGACGTCGTCTCCTCCTATTTCGTTCCGGGCAGGCGCGGAAGCCGCCGGTTTGCCACACTCGCGCGTGCGGGTGTGACCGTGCGCGTGCTGACCAACGCGCTGGAGACGACGGACGTCGTGCCCGTGCATGCCGGCTATGCCAAGTACCGCAAGCGCCTGCTGCGGGCCGGTGTCGAGCTCTACGAGCTCAAATCCAGCGCCGCACCGAACGAAAAGGCGCTGCTGGGGATCACCGGCTCGTCCGGGGCCAGCCTTCACGCCAAGATCTTCGCCGTCGATCGTGAACGCATGTTCATCGGCTCGTTCAACCTCGATCCCCGCTCGGCCCTGCTCAACACCGAGATGGGCTTCATCGTCGAAAGCCCGATCCTGGCCGGCGCGGCCAGCGACTTCTTCGACGAGCGCCTGAAGACGCTCGCCTATCGGACCGAGATGGCCGGGAACGGCGATCTGACTTGGCTGGAACGCCGCGAAGACGGGACGTCGATCCGCCACGAGCACGAACCCGGCGCTTCGGCCCGCAGGCGCATGCTCGTCACGCTCGTCGGTCGGCTGCCCGTCGAATGGCTGCTCTGAAGGGGCCTTCGACGATCACCGCCGCAGCGATGCCGTCGGCCGACGCACGACGAGAGGCTTCGCCTGCCCGGGCCGCACCTGCGGTGAAAGGGTTGCGATCCGGCGGGCGGATCAGGTGCGGCCGGCGAGTGTCTCGAACAGCACGATGCAGCCGCGGCGGTCCGGGTTGCCGGCGGTGGCGGAGAGGGCCACGGCCAGGGCCTGCGAGGTGCGCACCTTGCCGGGCGAAACGTAGGTGGCGTTGAAGCCGGCGCGGGCGGTGCGTCCGTCGAGCAGGTTGGCCCACATCTCCTTCATGCCGGGACCGCGCAGGATCATGATATTGTCGAGCCGCTGGCCGACCGTCGCTTTCGGCTCGACGTTGAGCCAGAAGGCGAAGGCACGGTTGATCTGGCGGATCGCCCGCTCGCCGTCGAGCACCAGGCAGGGCAGGGGGCAGGCTTCCATCACCCGCACCAGATCCTGTGTGTTGCCGGCGAGTGAGAGACGGTCCAGCTCGCGCTGCAGGCTCTCGCAGCGCAGCCGTGCGTGCACCAGGGCGAAGGTGCGCAACGTCGAGGCGAGATTGGTGCGGTCCGGCGTCGCTTCGGCCACCTCGTTGACGAGGGCGGAAAGGCGCATGTGCCGGCTTTCCGCCACCTCCTTGAGGTAGTCCCAGAATTCACTTTCGAGTTTGATCGAGGTGCGCACCTCCCCGATCCGCATGGTCTTGCGTATCATCGGCAACGCTCCTGGATCGCCTCGCGTGCAACACGCACCATAATATTCACCTAGTGGCCGCTTTGCGATTGAGCGCTATATATGCGGGAGATAGATTAACCGTCGGTTAACAATAACGACAAAAATCGCCCCGTTTTCGATGCGCCAGCAGCCAGGAGTTCGTACATGGATGAGCAGCAGGGTTCGCCGCAGGTGATAGCCGACACGTCCGCCGATGACCACATCGTCCTGGCGCAAGCGCAGACCGGAACGCCGGCGCAGAGCGGTGCGGATGCGGCGACGGATGCCGGCGCACCGCGCGAGCTGGTGCCGCAAGGTGCGCTGCAGCCGACCGCCGGCCCGTCCGATGCCGGTGAGGAGGCGGACATTCTGGCCGGCGCCGGCCTGCAGGCGGCATCGCCCGCCGAAGGCGCGAGCCTGACCATCCCGCCCGATGCGGCGGTGCCCGCTTCCGGCGAGCGGATCGTCGTCGAGGTCGAGCCCGGCACCGACGTGCGTCTGGTGGACCCGACATTTTCGCCCGACGAGGCGACCTACAGCGCCCAGGGCGACGATCTCGTGGTCACCACCGCGGCGAACGGAACGCTGGTGCTCGACGGCTTCTACGCGGCGGGTGCGACGCCCACGACGCTCTCGCTGCTGGACGGCTCGAGCTTCGCGGCGATCGCCGGGGAAGGTCCGGCCGGTGCCGCGGTGACGTCGAGCGAGCAGATCGCCATCCCGCCCGATTTCGCGGTTCCGTTACAGGGCGAGCGCGTCGTCGTGCAGGTCGAGCCGGGCGCCGACGTCGCTCTGCGGGATCCGGCCTTCGATCCGCGCGTGGCCGAATATGCGGTCGATGGCGACGATCTGATGGTCACGCTCAACAATGGCGGCATGCTGATCCTCGAGGACTTTTTCGCCGCCGGTGCCGTTCCCTCGACGCTCACGCTGCTCGACGGCCCGGCGGTGCTGGCCAGCGACCTGCTGCAGCAGGCGGAAACCTTCGTTGCCGCGCAGAACCAGGCCGATCAGGTCGAGCCGGCCGCGGGCGAGGGCCAGGGGGCAAATACCGGCGGCGGTGCCGAGTTCCGGCCCTACGCGCCGGGCAATATCGGCCCGGGTCTCGATCCGCTGGGGCCGCTCGGACCGACGGCGCTGGCTTTCGACGTCAATTTCAACACCGAAGAGGTCATCCCGATCCTGAGCGATGCCGGTGACGACGACGGCGGTGTCTCGCCGCCGCCCGTTTCGCCTCCTCCGGTCTCGCCTCCTCCGGTCTCACCGCCGCCGGTTTCTCCTCCTCCGGTGTCGCCGCCGCCGGTGTCGCCTCCACCCGTTTCGCCTCCGCCGGTGTCACCGCCCCCGGTATCACCACCTCCGCCACCCCCGGTGTCGCCGCCGCCTCCTCCGGTCACCGAGCCGCCGGAGATCACGCTGCGCAACGACATCAAGGCGATCATCGGCGAGCAGAACATCGGCTTCAATCCCGCCTGCACGCCGACCCTGCCGTCGCTCGTCGACGGCCAGAGGGTTCCCGACGATCAGATCAACGGCATCGATCAGAACATCCTGACGCTGGATCAGAACCGCGAAGTGTTCGTGCGGTTCGTCGACGAGACGTCGATCTCGATCGATTCGCTGTTCGTCCACGAGATCGCCGCCGACGGCTCGATCGTCAACATCAAGGCGGTCTTCCCGTTCACCAACAAGCCGGGCGAGCCGTTCGAGCCCGCCGATCTCGAGCCCGGGACCGAGGTGTCGATCGGCCGCTACGACGCGGGGACGCAGATCAACTTCTTCGTCGTCAACGACGGCGGCCGGCAGAACGACCCGTCGGTCTTCGAGGGCGGCCGCTTCGAGGCGCGCAACCCGCGCACCGGCGAGATCGCCAAGATCACCGACTTCGGCGGCGACACGCAGATCGTGCACATCGCCGAGGACGGCACCGAGACGATCCTCAAGGCCCGGGCACTCTACGGCGCCGACGCCAGCCAGCAGACGACCAACAACAACCGGCTGAACTTCGACGGTGAAGGCCATGTCGTCTCCGGCTGGGACGACGCCACCGGATCGCTGGTCTTCGGTTTCGAGGACAGCTATCGCGCCAACAAGGACAACGATTTCAACGACGACGTCTATGCCGTGCGTTTCGGTTCGGTCACCGAACGTTTCGCCTTTCTGGTCGGTGAGGACGCTGCCGCGGGCCTGGGTGCGAGCATCACCGATCCGGATAGTGCCAGGATGGAATATGCCCGGGTCGTGCTGAAGGAGGGCTTCGACGGCGACGTGCTGACCCTGCCCGATCAGATCCTGCTCGGCACGAACATCAAGCTGCACTTCCAGACCGACGGCGACCTGCGCTTCTCGGGCGTCGACAGCATCGCCAACTATGAGAAGGTGATTAGCTCCATCGGTCTCGAGGTGGACGGCGAAAGTGTTGCGGCGGGCGATCGGGTGATCACCGCCATGGTGCGTGACACCGAAGGCAATCCGAGCAACACCGCGCGCACCGTGGTCGATCTCACCGACCGGCTGATCGCCGGCGACGACGGCGACAATGTCCTGATCGGCAACAGCCGGCACAATCAGGAGGACGTCGCCGCCGGTGACGACACCATGGCCGGCCGCGGCGGCAACGACCACCTCAACGGCCAGAGCGGCAACGACTTCCTCGATGGTGGTGAAGGCCGCGACCTGCTCGAGGGCAAGCTCGGCAACGACATCCTCAACGGCGGTGCCGGACAGGATGTCCTGGTCGGCGGCAAGGGTGCCGACGAATTCCGCTATACGGGGTTGAGCGACGGTACCGATCTCATTCGCGACTTCAACGCGAATGAGGGCGACGTGCTCGGGCTGGGCATCCTGTTCCGCGACACCGATCTGGATCTGAGCAAGATCGATCAGTTCGTGCGTCTCGAGGCACGGGCGCTCGATTCGGACGAGCGGGCGAACGATCTCGCCGTCCAGGTCGATCTCGACGGCGGTGCGGCGGACGGCTGCCACAGATTCGTGACCATCTTCGAGATGCAGAACCCGACGGGAGTGAACGCGGACACGGACGTGCTCTCGATCCTCACGCTGCAGCAGAACGTCCAGCCGAGCTGACGCGCCGGCGCGAAAGCGCGTGGCGGGCCGAAGGCGGGTAAGAAAGGAAGGGCCGGTGCCGTTGGTGTGCCGGCCCTTCGCTTCGTGGTGATGTCCATGCAGGACGCTTCGCCGCGGCATGCTTGAAGGGCGCGGCGCGCATCGCTACACAGAAGCCGCATCCGGGTCGCGAGGCCGCGACGCGGGACATTCTCCAGCAGAGGGTCGCCTCAAGCCATGGCTCGCAAGAAGATCGCACTCGTCGGCGCCGGTCAGATCGGCGGCACCCTGGCCATGCTCGCCGGTGTCAAGGAACTCGGCGACGTGGTGCTGT
>JAGREO010000084.1 GCA_020446525.1 Geminicoccaceae bacterium
CATCAACGCCTACGGCACCAACGCCAGACTCGGGCAGGGCGAATGGATGGTCGTCGAGGCGGACGAGAGCGACGGAAGCTTCCTGCGTCTGCCGGCGACCATCGGCATCGTCACCAACATCGATCCCGAGCACATGGAGCATTACGGCAGCTTCGATGCCGTGCGCGAGGCCTTCCACAGCTTTGTCGAGCGGTTGCCGTTCTATGGTTTCGCCGTGCTCTGCACCGATCATCCCGAAGTCCGGGCGCTGCTGGCGCGGATCACCGATCGCAGGGTCGTCACCTACGGTCTGAACCCGCAGGCGGACATCCGCGCCCTGAACGTCGAGTTGCAGGCCGGCGGCGCCGTGTTCGACGTCGAGATTCGCGATCGGCTGGACGACAGCCGCCGGCGCATCGAGCGGTTGCAACTGGCACTGCGCGGCCACCACAACGTCACCAACGCCCTGGCCGCTGTCGCCATCGCCGCCGAGCTCGGCATCGGCGACGAGGTCGTCCGGCGTGCCTTCTCGTCGCTCGGCGGTGTCAAGAGGCGGTTCACCGTCACCGGCGTGGTGGACGGTGTCACGATCGTCGACGACTACGCGCACCACCCGGTCGAGATCAGGGCCGTGCTGGACACCGCCCGCGCCATGGGCAGCGGTAAGGTCGTCGCGGTGGTCCAGCCGCACCGCTATTCCCGCCTGAAGGACCTGTTCGAAGGGTTCTGCACCTGCTTCGCCGACGCCGACGCGACGATCGTGGCACCCGTCTACGCCGCCGGCGAGATGCCGATCGACGGCGTGGATCGTGATGCTCTGGCCGAGGGGCTGCGGCGCCACGGCCAGCGTGCGGTCTCGACCATCGACGATCCGGGCGATCTCGCCACGGTCTTGCGCGGTATCGTCTGCCCGGGCGACGTCGTGATCTGTATGGGTGCGGGAAGCATCACCGGATGGGCCGCGGCGCTGCCGGCGCAACTGGAGGCGCTGCGATGAATCTCGAAAAGATCGCGGCGCTCGAAGGCCGGCTGCGGCGATCGGTGCCGCTGGCGCCGCTCGCCTGGTTTCGCGTCGGCGGAGCGGCCGCCTGGCTGCTCAACGCCGGTGAAGCAGGTCATGTCGAGGCGTTGTTGCGCCAGGCGCCGGATGTCCCCGTCCTGCCGATGGGCGTGGCGTCCAACATGCTGATCCGCGACGGTGGCCTCGAAGGTGTCGTTCTTCGTTTCGGTGGTGCGCTGGCCCAGGTCGAGGTCGAGGGCGATGTGCTGGTGGCGGGTGCCGGCGCACTCGATCAAAGAGTGGCCCAGACGGCGCAACGAGCCGGCCTGTCCGGTGTCGAATTCATGATCGGTATCCCGGGCACGATCGGTGGTGCCGTGCGAATGAATGCCGGAGCGTTCGGTGGCGAAACGGCGGAGCGGCTGGTCTGGGCGGACTGCCTCGATCGTCGGGGCAGGGCGCATCGGCTGAGCGTCGACGATCTGGGCTTCTCCTATCGCCACAGCATGCTGCCCGAGGATTTCGTCGTGCTTCGCGCCGCGTTTCGCTGTGTGGCCGGTGACAGCGCCGCGATCGCCGCGCGGATGGACGAGATCAAGACCGAACGGGAGGCGGCGCAGCCGCTCAAGGTCGCGACCGGCGGCAGCACCTTCAAGAACCCGCCGGGCGGTCGCGCCTGGGCCCTGATCGACGAGGCCGGCTGTCGCGGTCTGAAGCGGGGCGGGGCCATGGTCTCGGAAAAGCACTGCAACTTCCTCATCAATACCGGGGAGGCGACTGCGGCCGACATCGAGGCGCTGGGCGAGGAGGTGCGCGCACGGGTGCGGGCCACGAGCGGCATCGAGCTCGAATGGGAGATCAAGCGCGTCGGCGTTCCCGCAGCCGTGGAGGCTACGGCATGAAGCACGTGGCCGTGCTCATGGGCGGATTGTCGGCCGAGCGCGAGGTCTCGCTGGTCTCGGGAGCCGCTTGCGCCGACGCACTCGAGGATCGCGGCTACCGTGTCGCGCGCATCGACGTCGATCGCGATCTCGCCCGCGTGCTCGAGCGGCTGCGGCCGGACTGCGTCTTCAACGCGCTGCACGGAAGGCTCGGCGAAGACGGCCGGGTGCAGGGACTGCTCGATCTGATGGCCATCCCCTATACCCATTCGGGTGTCCTCGCTTCGGCCATCGCGATGGACAAGCCGATGGCGATCCGGCTCTTCGCCAGCGCCGGCATCCGCACGCCGCAAGGGGTGGAGACCGTCCTCGACGACCTCTTGCGCGAACCGCCCTTCGAGCCGCCCTATGTGGTCAAGCCGGCGGCCGAAGGTTCCAGCGTCGGCGTGGTCATCGTCCACGACGCGGAAGACCGCAGCCTGAGCGCACGCAACGACGTGGATCGTTCCACGCGGCTCCTGGTCGAGCGCTACGTGCCCGGTCGCGAGCTCACCTGTGCCGTGCTCGGCGGCGAGGCGCTGACCGTGACCGAAATCGCCGCCGACGAAGGCTTCTACGACTATCGGGCCAAATATACCGATGGCTTCGCGCGTCACCTCGTCCCGGCACCGATCGACCCGTCACTGTTCGAGCAGGTGACGGCGTGGTCCGAAGAGGCGCACCGTTTGCTCGGATGTCGCGGTGTCAGCCGATGTGACTTCCGCTACGATCCCGCGCAGGGGGAACGAGGGCTGCACCTGCTCGAGATCAACACCCAGCCCGGTATGACGCCGCTCTCACTGGTGCCGGAACAGGCGAAACACCGGGGGATCGAATTTAAGGATCTGGTCGTCAAGCTGGTGGAGGATGCGGCATGCGACCTGTAGCAGGACGTGCTCCGACGGCGGCGGGTCCCAGGAGACGGGGCAAGCGGGCGATCCGCACGCCGCCCAGGCCGGTCTGGTACGGCCCGGTGATGGCGATCGCGTCGCTGACGACCGTCTGCCTCGCCACCACCCTCGTCGGATGGTGGCTGGTGGCGAGCGGCACGGTCGACAGATTTGGGACGCGCATCCTTCAAATGGCGGTCGCATCGACCTCGGACATGGGTCTCGTGGTCGACGATGTACGCGTCGTCGGCGACCGACGCACAAAATCTGGGGATATCAGCGCAAAATCGGCGAACATCTATGGACATAATATACTTTTAGTTGATATTGCGATGTTGAGGGCGGATTTGGAAAGTCTTCCCTGGGTGCGATCGGCGGCCATCCGCAGGCTGTTGCCGGACACGCTGCTCCTGGAGATCGTCGAGCGCGAGCCATTCGCACTCTGGCGCGACGGACCCGGTTCGGTGGAATTGATCGATCGGTCCGGTGAGGTCATCGAAGTCGCCGATCTCGAGCCTTTCTCGCGGTTGCCGGTAGTCAGCGGGAACGGTGCGCGGACACGAGCGGCGGACCTCTTCGCCGCGCTCATGGAAGAGGCCGACCTGGCGCGACGCGTCAGTGGCGTGGAACTGGTGGACGGACGACGGTGGAACATTTTTCTGGATGGACGGATCGAAGTGAAGCTGCCGGCGGAGGATCCGTCGGATGCCTGGCGGCTGCTGGCCCGGACCGAGCGGCGGACGTCGCTTCTGGAGCGGGCGATCGCCGCGGTCGATCTGCGCAACCCGGATTGGCTGATGGTCCGTTTGATGGAGGAAGTGACGGCTCATTCGACGGGGCAGCATACGTGAGCGGCATCGGAACCCTGGCGGCCGAGATGGGCTGGCGCCAGATCATGGGAGCCACGCGCCGTACCCAGCGTTCGGGCCTGCAGGCGGTGCTCGACGTCGGCACCAGCAAGCTCTGCTGCTACATCGTCCAGTCCCAGCCGGCGCGGGGTTTCGCTCTTCTGGGCCGCGGTTATCAGGCGGCCGAAGGCGTGCGCGCGGGCAATGTCGTGGACGTGGACGAGGCCGTGCGTGCCGTCATGGCCGTGGTCCACGAGGCCGAGCTCGAGGCCAAGGCGCAGTTGCGCGAAGTGACTGTCACCTGGAGCGGTGGCGATCCGCGCTCGCATCTGGTGACGGTCGAGCGCGACTTGGCCGGGCGCGAGCTGAACGACGACGACTTGGCGACGATGCTGGAGATCGCACGGGCCGAGGGCGACGACGAAACGCGCGTCGCGGCTCACGTCCTGCCCATCGAGATGCGCCTCGACGACGGTCGTGTCCTTCGCGACGCGCGTGGTCTGTCGGCCCGAAGCGTCGAGCTGCTGTGTGTCGTCACCACCGTCGATCGGATGAAAATGACCGATCTGCGCGCCTGCCTCGACGATTGTCATCTCGAGGTCGCAGCGCTGGTGCCCTCGAGCTACGCCGCCGGTATGGCCTGCCTCACGCGCGAGGAGATGGATCGGGGCTGTCTCGTGCTGGAGATGGGCGGCGGCACCACCGGCATTGCACACTTCCACGGCGGGCGGATGGTCTATCTGGACCAGATCGCCATCGGCGGCGACCATGTGAGCCGCGACATCGCCTATGGCCTTTCGACCAGCGGCGCCTATGCCGAGCGGCTCAAGAACCTCTACGGCAGCGTGCAATGGCGCAGTTGCGACGACAACACCCGCATCGAGGTGCCGCTGATCGGCGATCACGTGGAACGCCCGAGCGGCGAGTTTCCGCGCACCCGGTTGACGCTGATCGTCCGCTCGCGCGTGGAGGAAATCCTCGAAGAGGTGCAGTCCAGACTGCGGTCGGCATGGGACCTGTTCGAGCGTCGCCCGCCGCGCAGCGTGGTGCTGACCGGTGGCGGTGCGCAGATCGAAGGCATGGTCGAACTGGTCGAGGAACTCTTCGGCCTGCCGACCCGCATCGGCGCGCCGACCCTGGTCTCCGGGCGTCTGGGTGCGGAGGACCAGCCCTGCTGCAGCGCAGCCGGTGGCGCGCTCGCGGTCGTGACCGGTGACGATGGCGGTCTGCTCTGGCGTCGTCAGGGCGAATCGGCGGCACTCACCCAGCAATTCGCACGTGTCAACAAGTGGTGGCGACAGAACTTCACCAGCTAACGGAACTCAGGTCGGCCTGGCTGCCCGCTGGTCGGCTTCACATGGAGCGATGTGAGGAACACACGCTCCGGTATGAAGGAGGAGAAACGATGTCGATCAATCTCAGCTATCCGGTGACGCACGAGCTCAAGCCGAAAATCTCGGTCATCGGCGTCGGCGGCGCCGGTGGTAACGCGGTCAACAACATGATCGCGTCGCACCTCGAAGGCGTCGAGTTCGTCGCCTGCAACACCGACGCGCAGGCGCTGGCGAACTGCCTGACCGACCGCAAGATCCAGCTCGGTCACAGCATCACCCACGGTCTGGGTGCCGGTGCCCGGCCCGAGGTCGGCTCGGCGTCGGCCGAGGAGAGCCTCGACGAGATCCTCGAGCAGCTCGAGGGCTCGAACATGGTCTTCATCACCGCCGGCATGGGTGGCGGGACCGGTACCGGCGCCGCTCCGGTGATCGCGCGTGCGGTGCGTGCCCAGGGTATCCTGACCGTCGGCGTCGTCACCAAGCCGTTCCACTTCGAGGGCGCGCACCGGATGCGCCTGGCCGAGGGCGGCCTCGCCGAGCTCCAGGAATATGTCGACACCCTGATCGTCATTCCCAACCAGAACCTGTTCCGGCTGGCCAACGAGCGCACCACCTTCGGCGACGCCTTCAAGATGGCCGATCAGGTGCTGCACATGGGCGTGCGCGGCGTCACCGATCTGATGATCATGCCGGGCCTGATCAATCTCGACTTCGCCGACATCCGCACGGTGATGAGCGAGATGGGCAAGGCGATGATGGGGACCGGTGAAGCCGAAGGCGAGAAGCGCGCGATCGAGGCCGCCGAGGCCGCGATCTCCAATCCGCTGCTCGACGAGGTGTCGATGCGCGGCGCCCGCGGCGTGCTCATCAACATCACCGGCGGGTCCGACATCACTCTCTTCGAGGTCGATGCGGCCGCCAATCGCGTGCGCGAGGAGGTCGACGCCGACGCCAACATCATCTTCGGCTCGACCTACGACGAATCGATGCAGGGCAGCCTGCGCGTCTCGGTCGTCGCCACCGGCATCGAGAGCCCGATCGAGCGTCGTCAGGCGGTCGAGAAGGTCGATCTCTCCGACGAGCCGGCTGCGGCGCCCGCGGCACAGTCGAGCGGCTGGTTCCCCAAGCAGGTGCACAAGCAGGCGCCCTATCCGACCACGGTCGAGGGTGCGGCACGGCAGCGTGCGCCGGTCATGGCGAGCAACCCGACCGCGCATCTGCGCGCCGCCGACATGGGCCGTCAGCCGGAGGTGGCGAGCCGTCAGCCGAGCTTCGTGCCGCCGCCCGCAGAGTCGCCCGCCTTCGTGCGTGATGCCCAGCGGCCGAGCGAGGAGCGCGCGCCGAGCATCTTCGACCGTGTGAAGGGCCTTGCATTTCCGCGCAACGGGGCGCATCAGCCCTCGGCGGAACCGCAGGCCCGCCGGGTGCCGCACAGCCGGATCGACAGCCGTCCGGAGCCGCGCCCCGACAGCCGGCCCGTCGACGCGCCGCGTCAGGAGGACACCTCCGACGTGCCGGCTTTCCTGCGCCGGGTGCGTGAAGACGCTTGAGAGTGAAGAGTTGAGGTCACACCTCGGCCGGGCCTTTCGGGCCGGATCGAGCAGGTGACTTAACCGGAACCCATCATCTGCTAGCCTGTGGATGGTGGGTTTCGGCGTTCCACACGAGTGACGCGCGCGGTCCGCCGGCCTGGGCGGCGACCGCCTCTTCGACCGGGAGCAGGACGATGCTTCGGATCATCGACGATCTCACCATGCAGCGCACCTTGCGTCATTCCATCGGCTGCGTGGGCGTCGGGCTGCATACCGGCGCCCGCTCGGCGCTGACCCTGCATCCTGCCGAGCCGGACACGGGCATCGTCTTTCGCCGCAGCGACGCCGGCGGTCATCATGCGGTGCGCGCCAATCTCGTGAACGTGACGGACACGGATCTCTGTACCGCTCTCGCCGACGCCCAGGGCCGGCCGATCGCCAGCATCGAGCATCTGATGGCCGCTCTGGCCCTTTGCGGCATCGACAATTGCAGTGTCGAGCTGGCCGGCCCGGAAGTTCCGGCGATGGACGGCAGTGCCCAGCCCTTCGTCTTCCTGATCGAGTGCGCCGGCACGCTCGAGCAGGATCGTCCGCGGCGTGCGGCTCGTCTCGAGCGGCCGATCGAGGTCGCGTCTTCGGGTGGTCTCTGCCGGCTCATTCCGGCCGAGAAGCGCTCGCTGCACTGCCGCGTCGAGGACGATCGGCGACCCGTCGGCATCCAGGAGCTCGCACTCGCCTTCGAGGACGAGGGACCCCGCCACGAGCTCGCGGCGGCGCGCGGGCATCACTTCACCGACGATCTGGAAGCCCTCGAGGCCCGTGGTCTGGCGCGCGGCGTCTCCACCAAGAACACCCTGCTGGTCGAGGAAGGGACGGTGCTCAACGAGGAAGGACTGCGCTTTCCCGACGAGATGGTGCGCCACAGGATGCTCGATGCGATCGGTGATCTCGCCCTCCTGGGATTGCGGCTGCAGGCGCGCTATGTGGGTGTCGGCGCCGGCCATGCCTTGAACCGAAAGTTGCTGCGCAATCTTCTCGACGCGGCGATGCTGCCCTACGACCCGATCATGGCTCTTGCCGGCGGCAGCATATCGCCGGTAGCGGATGAGCCGTTGATGATCGCTGGCGGGTAGCGCGTCGATCGTGCCTTCTCGGGTCTCGCCGGCTCGATCGTTTGGCGCTAGTCATGCCCTTCTTCGCCGGGCAGGGAGATGCGATGACCGAGCAGGTTCCGGGCAGTGGGCGCTTCGAGCGACCGTCGGGCCCGAATGCCCGGCTGTCGGCGTGGCCGTCCTCGCCGATGCCCGAGCCGCCGCGCGGTCAGGGCACGGCGATCGCCGCGCTGGTCCTTTTGGCTCTGCTGTGCGCCGGACTGGCCGCGGTCGTCGGCTACGGCTACACGCGGATGCAGGCGCAAGACGAGCAGATGGCGGAATTGCGACGCGAGTTGCGCCATGCTCGGACCGCGCGTGCGCTCGACGGATCTTCCGATCGTGAGCAGCAGATGGCCCGCACCCGACTGGAGGCGGCCGGCGACGAGATCGTGCGCCTGCGTGAAGCGCTGGCCGCGCGAAGCATCGGCACGGAACCCGCGGCCGGTGGCGGGGCGGCTTCGACGAGCGACGGTGCCCCGAACCTAGTGCAGCAGGAGGCGGCCGGCCGGCCGGATGCGCGACTCGCAGCGTTGCAGGCGGAGAACAGCGCTCTGGCGCAGCAGGTAGCGGAGGCCGGATCGAGCGACGGTGTCGGCGTCAAATTGCGGGCGGCGGAGGCGGCGCGGGCCGAAGCGGTACGGGCGATGCGCGACGTTCAGGCGCGCAACGAGGCGCTCGTGGCCGAGCTCGCGGCTCGCTCGGGCGACGGAGCCGCGAGCGTGGATGCGCCCGGCGCCGATCCGCCGCTGCCCGAGACCGTGGCGATCGAAATGAGCCTGTTGCAGCGGGAGCGGGATGCCGCTCGCGCGCAGGTGGACCAGTTGCTGGAGCGCGCTTCGAGCATGAGCGAACAGCTCACGTCGGGCGACGGTCAGCGATCCGCCGATGAACCGGCCGAGTTTCTGCAGACCCAGCTCTCCGAAGCGCAGGCGGAAATCGAGTTGCTGCGGGCACGCATCGAGGCCGATCGGACCGCGCAGAGCGCTGCGGATGCCGCCGGCGTCGAGCCGGGCGAGGTCGAGGCGCGTATCGAGGCCCTGACGAAGGAGCGCGACGAGGCGCGCGAGCGGCTGGCCGAAATCCAACGCCTGCAGGAGCGTACGACGATCGAATCCGGAGAGCAGGCCCGCAGGCTCGCCGCCGCCATGGACGAACGCGAAACCTTGCAGGCGCAAACCGAAGAAGCGCAAGCGACCATGCAGGGCCTGCGTGACGAGCTCGAAGCCGCCCGCGCGCAGATCGGCGAGCGGGACGAGGAGATCGCCGGCATGGCCGCTCGACTGCGCGCGCTCGAGGAACGTAGAAGCGCCGATGCCGAAAAGCTCGGAGAGGAGGCCTCCTCCCTCGAGGCGGACAATCGGCGCTTGCGCGAGGAGATCGAGGCGCTGCGTGCCGATCTGCAGGAAGCGGGCTCGACCCTGGCCGCCGAGCGTGCGGCGCGCGAGGCCGATCCGATACGCGACGAGGTGGTCGCGGCAAAGCGTGCCGCCGCCGAAGCGCAGGAGAAGATCGAGGCGCTGACGCAGCAGTTGGAGCAGGCGAAGACGACCGAGGAGGAGTTGCGGGCGCGGGTGGCGAGCTCCGGTCAAGCCGACACCGCCAATCTCGCTTTGGTCGTCGCCGAACGCAACGCTGCTCTCGAAGCCGGCCGCAGCGCGCTGGTCGCCGCGGAGGCGTCGTTCGCCGAAGAACGCGCCCGGTTGCAGGAGCGGATCGAGGAACTCGAGGCGCGCGAGCCGGCTGAGGGCACAGCCACGGCGGCTCTGGTCCGCCGGCCGGGAGCGACCGATGCGGCGCCCGCGTCGAGCGGCGGTGCTGCGGATGTGGGCGAGCTCGAGCAGGCGGAAACACGGCTCGAGCAAATTCAGGAGGAATTGCAACGCTCGCGGCAAAGACTGGATCAGATGCACGATCTCGTCCTGCGCCGTGCGCCCCAACCACCGGAGCCGGCGCCACGATGATCGAGAAGAACGAGCCGCTGGACGAACTGGACACGCCGTTCGTCGCCATCGATCTGGACAAGGCGGAGCACAATCTGCGTCGCTGGCAGACCTATTGCGACGAGCACGGCCTGCGCAATCGGCCGCACATCAAGACGCACAAGCTGATCGAGATGGCGGCTCTGCAGATCGAGCTCCGTGCGATCGGCCTGGCCTGCCAGAAGCTCTCCGAAGCCCGGGCGATGATCGACGGTCTGTCGGCGGTCCATCGCGACCGGCGGCTCGACGTCATGATCCCCTACAACATCGTCGGCAGCACCAAGGCCGAGCGCGCGGCGGCATTGGCCGGGACGGTCGATCTGACGCTCGCCTGTGACGCCTTGGAGGTCGTCCGGCCATTGGCGCAGGCTTTTGCCGCCGCCGGAAAGACTGCGTCGATGATCGTCGAATTCGACAGTGGTGCGGGACGCTGCGGCGTCTCCACCGTCGAGGAGGCGGTGGCACTCGCTCTGGAAATCGAGCGCATGCCGGGGGCGCGCTATGCCGGCCTGATGACCTATCCGCCGGCGGGTGCCGCATCGCGGGTGCGGGCGTTCTTCGCCGACACCATGGCGGAGCTCGCGGGTCACGGTATCGAGACGGCCATCCGCTCCAACGGTGGCACGCCCGACATGTGGCGCGCCCACGAAGTCGACAACGCGACCGAGCATCGGGCCGGCACCTTCATCTATTACGATCGAATGCAGGTGGCGGCTGGTGCCGCCGGCCTGGACGACTGTGCCTTGCGCGTGCACGCGACGGTGGTCAGCCGCCACGGCGACCGGGCGGCCATCGACGCCGGCTCGAAGGCGCTGACCTCCGACATGGGAAAGCTCGAAGGTCATGGCCTGATATGGGAATATCCCGAGGTCCGGATCACCAAGCTCAGCGAGGAACACGGGCATCTCGATCTTTCCGCCGCTTCCGCCAAACCCAGGGTGGGCGAACGCGTGACGATCGTGCCCAACCACGCCTGTCCCGTCTCCAACCTCTTCGATCGGGTCGTCGGCGTACGTGGAGGGCGGGTCGAGCGTGTGCTGCGGGTGGCGGCGCGCGGCTGCGTCACCTGACCGCCGAACCTCCGGATCGCCGACGGTCGGACGAAGGCGCGCTGCAGGGACGATCGTCGCTCGCGCCACGGTCTTCCACCATTGCTGGACTTGATGGCGCATGAGGCTGGCACCAGATGCCACAGATCACTAGGTTCACGCTGCCGATCGAGCAAGCGGAGGCTCCGAGAGCATGAGTCGTTTTGTCAATTACCGGTTGTGTCGTGCCATTCTCGCGGCCGGCTTCGTCGCCGGCGTTCTGGCCGGCTGTGCCGGAACGGGTACCGGTGAGGAGGAGTATGTCGAGCGACCCGCAGAGGAACTCTACGCCGAAGCGCAGGCGCTGCTCGACGAGCAGGACTACCGGGAGGCAGCCAAGGCCTTCGAGGAAGTCGAGCGTCAGCATCCTTATTCGCAGTGGGCGGTTCGCGGCCAGCTCATGGCGGCCTTCGCCTACTATCAGGGCCAGTTCTATCCGGACGCGGTGGCGACGCTGGAGAACTTCATCGACCTGCATCCCGGGCACAAGGACGTGGCCTACGCCCATTATCTGATCGGCCGCTCCTATTACGATCAGATTTCGGACGTCGGTCGTGATCAGGAGATGACGGAGGAGGCGCTGCGTGCCTTCAACGAGCTCATCCGCCGCTTCCCCGACAGCGATTACGCGCGGGACGCCGAGCTCAAGGCGGACCTGGCGCGCGATCATCTGGCTGGCAAGGAAATGGAGATCGGCCGCTACTATCAGAGCCGTCAGCAATATGTTGCGGCGATCAACCGCTTTCGCAACGTCGTGCAGAACTACCAGACGACCACGCACGTGCCCGAAGCGCTGCACCGGCTGACGGAGAGCTATCTGGCCTTGGGCGTCACGGAGGAGGCCACGGCAGCCGCCGCGGTGCTCGGTCACAACTACCCGCAGAGCGAGTGGTACGCGCGAAGCTATGCGCTGCTCGACGGGCGCGACCTGCCGGCCAAGGTCGCCGCCGGAGGCGAGAGCGAGGGCGAAGGAAACGGCTCTTGGTTCTCCCGCCTGTTCTGACGATCGATGCGCGGCTGCGATGCTCACCGCGCTGACGATCCAGGACATCGTGCTCATCGATCGGCTGGACCTCGACATGGCGGGCGGGCTAACCGTGCTTACCGGCGAGACGGGTGCCGGCAAATCCATCCTGCTCGACGCGCTGGGCCTGGCGCTCGGTGCACGCTCCGATCGGGCGCTGGTGCGCGCCGGTGCCCGCCAGGGTACGGTCGTCGCGACCTTCCATCTCGATCCGGCACACGCGGCCTTCGACCTCTTGCGTGACCGCGACATCGACGTCGAAACCGAGCTGGTCCTGAGGCGGACGGTAACAGCCGACGGACGCAGCCGGTGCTTCGTCAACGACGATCCGGTCGGTGCCGGCCTGTTGCGCGAACTGGCGAGCCATCTGGTCGAAGTGCATGGTCAGGGCGATCAGCAGGGCCTGGCCGATTCCGCCACCCATCGCCAGTTGCTCGATGAAGCGGGCGGCCATGTCGATCTCGCGGCCGACGTGCGTGGCGCGCACGAGGCCTGGAGGCGGATCGAGCAGGACGTCGCCCGGCGTCTCGAGGCGATCGAGGAAGCGCGTCGCGACGAGGATTATCTGCGTCACCGCCTGGCCGAGCTCGAAGATCTGGCACCAGCGGCCGACGAGGAGGAAGCGCTCCTGTCGCGCCGTCAGCGTCTGATGGGCCGCGGCAGGTTCCTGGCCGTGCTCGACGAGGTGGCCGACCACATCGTCGGCGCGGGCGGTGCGATCGAGCATACGGGCCAGGCACTGCGGCGGATCGAGCGCAGCGGCGAAGCCGAGCGGCTGCCGCTGCTGCTGCAGGCGCTCGAACGTGCGGCGATCGAGATGGAGGATGTGACGGCGCAACTCGAAGCCGCGCGCGACGCCACGGACGAAGGCGAGGGCAGCCTGGAAGAGGTGGAGGAACGGCTCTTCGCCCTGCGTGACGCCGCGCGCAAGCATCGGACCGCCGTCGAAGCGCTGCCGCAACTTCTCGACGATACCCGCACGGCCCTGGCCGCGATCGACACGGACACCGAAGCCCTGACCGCCACCCGGCGCCTCGCAGGGGATGCGCGGGCCGACTACGACGCCCGTGCGGCGCGGCTGAGCGACGCGAGGCGAACAGCGGCCTCGACCCTGGAGCAATCGGTCGCGTGCGAACTGCCGCCGCTGCGTCTCGGCAAGGCGCGGTTCAAGGTGACGCTCGAGGATCAGCCACCTTCGGCGGGCGGGCTGGAGCGGGTCGGTTTCGAGGTCGCGACCAATCCGGGCCAGGCGTTCGGTCCGCTGACGAAGATCGCGTCGGGTGGCGAGCTCTCGCGCCTGATGCTGGCACTCAAGGTCGTCCTCGCGCGGGGCGACACCGGACGGACGCTGATCTTCGACGAGATCGACGCCGGCATCGGCGGGGCCACGGCCGACGCCGTCGGAGAGCGACTAGCACGCCTGGCCCGCGGACGTCAGGTTCTGGTCGTGACCCACGCACCGCAAGTGGCGGCACGTGCGGACCATCATCTCCTGGTCGAAAAATCCGGTGACGACACCAAGAGTCACGTCGCCGTTCGCGCACTCGATTCGACGCAGCGGCTGCAGGAGGTGGCACGCATGCTCGCGGGCGCCGAAGTGACACCGGCGGCCCGCGCCGCTGCGGCGAGCCTGATGACCCAAGGCCAGCATGCCTGAGATCGAGCGCCCGGGCGACGACGACGAGGCGCGGGCCGCAACCGAGCTCGAACGGCTGGCGCGCGAGATCGCGCGGCACGATCGGCTCTACCATCGAGAGGATGCGCCGGAGATCAGCGACGCCGACTATGACGCGCTGCGCCGACGCAATACCGAGCTCGAGGAACGCTACCCGCACCTGATCCGACCGGACAGTCCGAGCCGAAGGGTCGGTGCGGCTCCGGTCGACGCCTTCGGCAAGGTCGAGCACGGACAACCGATGCTCTCGCTCGACAACGCCATGACGCCGCAGGACGTCGAGGAATTCGTCACGCGCATCCGCCGCTTTCTCGCTCTCGCCGCCGATGCGCCACTCGCGATCGTCGCCGAGCCGAAGATCGACGGGCTTTCCTGCTCGCTTCGCTACGAAAACGGTTTCCTGATCCGTGCGGCGACACGTGGCGACGGCCGGACCGGTGAGGACATCACTGCCAACGTGCGGACCATCAGGGATGTGCCGCAGCGCCTGGCCGATGGCGATCCGCCGCAACTGCTCGAGGTGCGCGGGGAAATCTACATGCGGCACGCGGATTTCCTGGCTCTCAACGAGCGACGCGAGGCCGCGGGCGAAGCCGTCTTCGCGAATCCGCGCAACGCCGCCGCAGGCTCCGCCCGGCAGCTCGACAGCCGCATCACCGCCGGCCGTCCATTACGCTTCTTCGCTTATGGCTGGGGCGAAGCGCGTCCCGCCGTCGACGGCGGCCAATGGGGCTTCCTCGCCGATCTCGGGCGCCGCGGCTTCACGGTGAACCCTCTCTCTCGTCTCTGCGAGACGACCGACGAACTGCTCACCTACCACACCGACGTCGCCCGCGAGCGTCACGCGCTTGGCTACGACATCGACGGCGTCGTCTTCAAGGTCGACGACATCCGACTGCAGCAGCGGCTGGGCTATGTCGGTCGTGCGCCACGCTGGGCCGTCGCCTACAAATTCGCCGCCGAGCGGGCGCAGACACGCGTCGCGGCGATCACCGTTCAGGTCGGACGCACGGGCGCACTCACACCGGTGGCCCAACTGGAGCCGGTGACGGTCGGTGGTGTCGTCGTCGCCCGCGCGACGCTGCACAATCAGGACTACATCGAGGAGAAGGACATCCGGGTCGGTGATCTGGTCACCGTCCAGCGGGCCGGCGACGTCATTCCGCAGATCGTCGAGGTGGATCCAAAGCGGCGAGAATCCAATTCGGCCCCGTTCGTCTTTCCGGATCATTGCCCGGAGTGTGGCAGCCTGGCCGTACGTCCCGAAGGGGAGGCGGTGCGCCGCTGCACCGGCGGCCTGATCTGTCCGGCACAGCGCACGGAGCGTCTGCGACACTTCGTGAGCCGGGACGCCTTCGATATCGAGGGGCTCGGCGTCAGGCAGATCCCCCAACTGATCGAAGCCGGTCTCGTCACCTCGCCGGCCGACATCTTTCGGCTGGCGCGCGACGAGAGCAAGCTCGAATCTCTGCGATCGCTGGACGGCTGGGCGGCGAAGAAGGTCGAGAAGCTCGAGGCGGCGATCGAGGCGCGACGGCGGATCGGCCTCGATCGCTTCATCCATGCCCTGGGCATCCGTTTCGTCGGTGACACCAACGCCAGGCTGCTGGCCCGGCACTATGGCAGCCTTGCCGCATGGCGCGCCGCGATGATCGGGATTGCGGCCGGGGATGTGGACGCAAAGACCGAATTGGCCGATATCGATGGTATCGGTCCGCGTATCGTCGAAGCGCTGGCGGCCTTCTTCGTGGAGGAGCACAATCTAGCCGCTCTCGACGAGCTCGCCGCCGAGGTCGTCGTCGACGATATGGTCGTGGCGGATGGCGAAGGGTCGCCCTTTGCGGGCAAGACCGTGGTCTTCACCGGCTCGCTCGAGCACATGACCCGGGCTGAAGCCAAGGCGCGCGCCGAGGCCATGGGAGCAAAGGTGTCCGGGTCGATATCGAAGAAGACGGATTTCGTCGTCGTCGGCGCCGATGCCGGCTCAAAGGCGAAGAAGGCGGCGGAGGCGGGTGTGACGGTATTGAGCGAGGCGCAGTGGCTCGAAAAGATCGCGTTCGAAGGGATCGGCGAAGCATGAGCAATATCGTGATGCAGGGCGTCGGCTACGGTTTTCTGGTGCTGGGCGTGCTCGGACTGGTGCTGCCCGTTCTCCAAGGCTTCCTCTTCATCGCCATCGGCTTGATCGTCCTCTCACGCCACGCACCCTGGGCCGGACGCCTGCTCGATCGGCTCAAGGCCAAGCATCCCAAGGCGGACGAACTCATCACCAGGGCCGAAGACGTCGCGAGCAACGCCGGTCACCGTGTCGCCGACTTCTTCCGCGCGCGGACCTGAGCCGAGCCGCGGCTCACTTCAGCGGCGCGCAGGCCGCCTCGAGCCAATGCCGGTGATCCTCGTCGAGCAGCGGTGAGAGCTCGGCCAGCACCCGCTGGTGATAGGTGTCGACCCAGCGCCGTTCCCCGGTCGTCAGCATGCCGAGATCCATCAGCGATCGGTCGATCGGCACCAGCGTCAGGGTCTCCAGACGGAGCAGGTCGCGCTCCCCGCCGGATGGCGCCGCAGCCGCCGTGACCAGGACGAGATTTTCGATTCGGATGCCGAAATGCGCCGCTCGGTAGTAGCCCGGCTCGTTGCTCACGATCATGCCGGGCTCGAGCGCCACCGTGGAGGTCTTGGCGATCCGTTGCGGCCCTTCGTGAACGCAGAGATAGGCGCCGATGCCGTGTCCGGTCCCATGGTCGAAATCGAGACCGGCACGCCAGAGATGCATGCGCGCGAAGGTGTCGAGCTGGGCGCCGGTCGTGCCTTTTGGGAAGACCGCCGTCGCAAGTGCGACGTGCCCCTTGAGCACCAGCGTGTTGCACCGGCGGAACTCGGCCACGGTCTCGCCGACGGTACCGCCCAAGAGCAGGGTGCGGGTCACGTCGGTGGTGCCGTCGGGATACTGGCCGCCCGAATCGACGAGGTAGATCGCGCCGCCCGTCAGCGGCCGGTTGCTCTTCTCCATCGTCCGGTAGTGCGGCAAGGCGGCATTTGGGCCGTGCGCGCTGATGGTCTCGAAGGAGGGGCCGCGAAAGAGCGGATCCTTCGAGCGCTCCATGCTCAGCCGCGCCGAGGCGTCCATCTCGCTGACCGTCCCATCGAGCGGGATGGACGCGAGCCACGCCAGAAAACGCACCATCGCCGCGCCGTCGCGGCGCTGAGCGGCGATGGCGCCGCTGATTTCGATCGGGTTCTTCCTGGCCTTGGCGAGCAGGATCGGATCGGCCGCCTCCACCACGACGGCACCCGAGCGCTCGAGCATATCGGAGAAACCGAGGTGGGTGGTGGCGGGATCGACCAGCACCTTGCGACCCTTCAATTCGAGGAACGCCGGTTCCAGCGCCTCGCAGGTCGCGACCTCGACATCCGCCTCGAGGTTCAGGTCGGCGGGCAGCTTGCGCGGATCGACGAACCAGCGGCACCGGCCGTCGGAAGAGAGCAGCACGAAGCTCAAGCAGACCGGATTGAACGGGATGTCGTCACCGCGGACGTTCAACAGCCAGGCGATGTGATCGGCCGCCGTCACCAGCATCGATCCGGCGCCGGCTTTGGCGATCTCCTTGCCGATGCGCACGCGCTTGTCGGGGCCGCTCTCGCCGGCGAACCTCTCGTCCAGACGGAACACCTGGCCCAAGGGAGGGGGCGGACGGTCGTGCCACACGGCATCGATCGGATCGTCGACGCCGATCAGCTTGCCGCCGATGCGCGCCGCAACCTCGCCGAGGCGGTCGCGCTCCGATTTGCGGGTCAACATGAGGTCGATGCCGAGCGTCCCGCCCTCGGGCACGTTGCTCGCCAGCCACTCGGCCGGCGGGTCCTTGCCGATGTGCCGTCGTTCGTACAGCGCGCCGTCGACTTCGGCATCGAGCTGGACGGTGTAGCGGCCGTCGCTGAAGACGGCGGCCTTGTCGGCGGTGACGGTGACGATCCCCGCCGAGCCGGTGAAGCCGGTCAGCCACGCAACGCGCTGTTCGCTCGCGGGCAGATATTCGCTGCCGTGCGGGTCGGTGCGTTGCAGGTAGAGGCCGTCGATGCCCAAGCGGACGAGCTCGGCCCGCAACAGCGCGAGCCGCCCGGCGAAAGGTTGGAGGGTCACGCCGTCATTTGAGCGGTGCTACGACCATGACCATCTGCCGCCCTTCGAGCTTGGGGAACTGCTCGACCTTGGCGAGGTCGGCGATCTCGCCGCGCACCTTTTCGAGGATGCCGACGGCGATGTCCTGGTGCGCCATCTCGCGGCCGCGAAAGCGCATGGTCACCTTGACCTTGTCGCCGTCGTCGAGAAACGCGCGCACCTTCTTCATCTTGATGCCATAGTCGTTGTCATCGATCGAAGGCCGCATCTTGATCTCTTTGACCTCGATCACTTTTTGCTTCTTGCGGGCCGCGTTGGCCTTTTTTTGCGCGTCGTACTTGAACTTGCCGAAATCGAGGATCTTGCAGACCGGTGGATTGGCGTTGGATGCGATTTCCACCAGATCCAGCCCGACCTCTTCTGCCCGGATGAGTGCGTCCCTCGTCGAGACCACACCCACCATGTTGCCATCCTGGTCGACCAGCCGGACTTCTCGCGCATCGATGCGATCGTTGACGCGATGTTCGTCCCGGGCGTTACTTGACATATGGGTCGATCTACCTCCAGTAGTTGTCGATGAGGATGGACGTGCCGGCCGAAACCGGTGTCCTTCTGCAGATGCGGATGCCGGCCGGCGCCTTCAAGAGCGCAAGTCGGGTGGCAAGCTGTTCCGCTGGCACATTTTACAGGCCTCGTCAAGCGCGAGCACGTTCTGCTCCCTGCTGCCGAGCGCGCGCACGCTGACCGTCCGCTCGGCCGCTTCGCGCCCGCCTACAGCCATGATCAGCGGCACCTTGGTCAAGGAGTGCTCGCGCACCTTGTAGCCGATCTTGTCGCTGCGGGTGTCGGTGCGCACGCGCAGGCCGGCGTCGCTCAGCGTCCGTGCCACCTTCTCGGCATAGTCGTCGGCCTCGTTGGTGATGGTCGCCACCACGATCTGCACCGGCGCCAGCCAAAGCGGCAGGCGGCCCGCGTGATGCTCGATGAGGATGCCGATGAAGCGTTCCATCGAGCCGAGGATCGCCCGGTGCAGCATCACCGGCCGGTGCTTGGCGCCGTCAGCCCCGACATAATGCGCATCGAGGCGCTCGGGCAGCACGAAGTCGACCTGCAGGGTGCCGCACTGCCAATCCCGGCCGATCGCGTCGCGCAGCACGAATTCCAGCTTGGGTCCGTAGAAAGCCCCTTCGCCGGGGTTGCGGGTGGTCTCGAGGCCCGCGGCCAGGGTGGCGCGCTCCAGGGCCGCTTCGGCCTGATCCCAGACGGCATCCTCGCCCGCACGAACCGGCGGCCGGTCGGAGAATTTGACGTGCACGTCGGTGAAGCCGAAATCGGCATAGACGCTCTTGAGCAGGTCGCAAAACGCCACCGATTCCGAGGTGATCTGGTCGGGCTCGCAAAAGATGTGGGCGTCGTCCTGGGTGAAGGCGCGCACCCGCATGATGCCGTGCAAGGCACCGGACGGCTCGTTGCGGTGGCACGATCCGAACTCGGCCATGCGCAACGGCAGGTCGCGATAGCTGTGCAGATGCTGATTGAAGATCTGCACGTGCCCGGGACAGTTCATCGGCTTGACCGCGAGCGTCTTGTTCTCTGCCTCGATCGTGAACATGTGCTCGCCGAACATGTCCCAATGGCCGGACTTCTCCCAGAGGACGCGATCGATCAGTTGCGGTGTCTTCACCTCGCGATAGCCCGACGCATCCAGCCGGCGCCGAATATAGTTCTCGATCTGCCGCCAGACGATCCAGCCGTCGGGGTGCCAGAAGACCGAACCCGCCGCCTCTTCCTGGACGTGGAACAGGTCCATCTCGCGGCCCAGCCGCCGATGGTCGCGGCGTTCGGCCTCCTCGAGCTGGTGCAGGTGGGCTTCCAGCTCCTTTCGGGTTGCGAACGCCGTGCCGTAGATGCGCTGCAGTTGCGCGTTGCGGGCGTCGCCGCGCCAGTAGGCGCCGGCGATCTTCGTCAGCTTGAAGGCGCCGATCCGTCCGGTCGAAGGCCCGTGCGGTCCGCGACACAGATCGAACCAGCCGTCCTGATGATAGAGGGTGACCGGCTGGTCCTCGGGGATCGCCTGCAGGATCTCGTGCTTGTAGCTCTCACCCAGCTCGGCGAAGCGCCGATGCGCCTCCGCACGGCTCACCTCCTCGCGCCGGAAGGGTACGTCCGCGGCGACGATCTCCGCCATCCGCTTCTCGATCCTCTCCAGATCCTCCGGATGAAACGGCGCCTCGCGGGCGAAGTCGTAATAGAAGCCGTTGTCGATCGGCGGGCCGATGGTCACCTGCGTGCCGGGAAAGAGCTCCTGCACCGCCTGAGCCATCACGTGCGCGCAATCGTGCCGCAGCAGGGGCAGTGCCACCGGGTCGTCCGGCTTGACGATGCGCACCGCGGCATCCTCTTCGATCGGCCAGTCCAGATCGCGCAAGCGGCCGTCCACCTCGACCGCCAGCGCCTGCCGCCCCAGCGATTTGGCGATGCCCGTGGCGATCTCGGCACCGGTCACGGCACCGTCGAAGGTACGCGTCGAGCCGTCGGGCAGGGTGATCGTGGGCATCGTCGGGAAAACCGCGGGAAGTTGCAGGGCGCGCAAGAGATAGCGGCCGTCTTCACCCTGTCAACTGCGGCAGCCGGCAGCGTGACGGGCAGCGACGACCGTCGACGCTTCAGGCGGCGACCGTCGCGGGCCTCGGCGCGTTCCGTACCAGCTCGCGATAGATGTCGATCGTCCGCCGGCACATTTGCTCGATGCTCAACTCCTCGACCACGAAGGCGCGCGCACGCTCGGCCAGCCGCTCCTTGACGTCGCCCTCCATCGAGAGCGCCAGATCGAGCGCCCAGGCGAGCTCGTCCGGATCGTCGGGCTTGATGAGCCAGCCGGTCGAGGCCGGCATCACCGTCTCGGGCAGGGCACCCATGTGGCTCACCACCACGGGCTTGCCCATCGCCTGCGCCTCGATCGCCACCCGGCCGAACGCCTCGGGCTCGACCGCCGGAAGGATGACGACGTCGGCCAGCATGTAGGCCGCCGCCATGTCGTCGCAATGGCCGCCGAAGTGCACGCGGTCGGAGAGGTTCTTGGCCAAGATCGTCCGCTCGATCTCGCGCACATAGGCGCTCTTCGAATCGAGATCGCCCACGACCAGCAAGAGGAAGTCCTTGCGCTTCATCCGCGCCATCGCTTCGAGTGCCACCAGATGGCCTTTGGCGCGTTCGACGCGACCGGGCAGGATGACGACCCGGCGCTCGTAGCCGAGCTGCCAGCGTTCGGAGAGCGCGGCGATGCGGTGACCCCGGACGGCCGCCGGATCGAACGCCGAGAGATCGACGCCGTGGCGGACGATGCGCACGCGCGAACCGTCGACCTCATAGCCCTCCTGGATGTGCTCGGCGATGAAGTCGGAGACGGCGATCACCCGATCGCCCGCGGTCATGACGCCGTTGAAGCGGCGCTTGAGCCAGTGGTTCTGACCCTCTTGGACGCGGTGGAACGTCGTCATGAAGCCGATTTTCGCGCGCTTCGCGGCGAAGGCGCCGGTCCAGCCGGCCAAGGGCCCGTGCGCGTGGATCAGCTTGACGTTGCGCTCGGTGACGGTCCGGGCCAGCCGGCGCACGTCGGCGAACACCGTGAGCGGATTGCGGCTGTCGAGTGGCAGCGTGACGTGGACGCCGCCGCATCCGGCCAGCTCCCGCTCGAGCCGGCCGCCGGGCGACGCCACGACGGCCGCCCATCCTGCTTCCACCAGGGCCCTGGCGAGTTGCACCACCCCGCGCGCCACGGCCTCGCCATCCTCCGTCGAGAGGACCTGAAGAACCGCCGGACGGGCCGCCGGACGGGGCATGGCCGATGTCGGGCTCGGGGTCGGGCTCGGAGACGTGGGAGGAGGTTCGGCCAAGCGTGCCTTTCCGATCAGGCTTCGATCCGTCGGGGAGGGGCCCGGACAAGCATCTCGCCACCTCGCCAGCGGCGTGCTAGCACGAATGAATGACGAGACAAACCCGCGGGACGCGAGCCGGCGGACGGGCCCCGCGTGACGCGAGTGCGATGAGCCGGCGTGGATGACGTGACGGCGCCGTCGCAAGCGGGCCAGCTCGAGCGCGCAGATGGACCGCGCCTGGCCTTCGTGCGCAGCGCCGGCCTGGCACCCGAGATCGTCTTTCTCGGCGGCTGGGCCTCGACGATGAGCGGCACCAAGTCGCTCTTTCTCGAAGCCCACGCCCGCCGTCTGGGACACGCCTTCACCCGTTTCGACTATCGCGGGCACGGTGCGTCCGATGGCCGGTTCGAGGATGCCACGATCGGCGATTGGCTCGACGACACGCTCGCCGTTCTCGACGCGGTGGTTCGCCATCCCTTCGTGCTGGTCGGCTCGAGCATGGGCGCATGGCTGATGCTGCTGGCGGCGCTGGCACGACCCGATCGCCTGCGCGGTCTGGTCGGCATCGCCGCAGCGCCCGATTTCACGACCCGGCTGCTGGAGCCGGCGCTCACGGCGGCACAGCGCGAGAGCCTCGAGCGCGAGGGGCTCGTGGCTCTGCCCTCGGCCTATGGCGATCCGGTGCCGTTGCGGCCCCGGTTCCTCGAAGAGGGCGCCCGTCATGCACTGCTGGGTGCGCCGATCGCCATCGGCCGGCCGGTCCATCTGCTGCACGGTCAGGACGATGCCGACGTGCCCTGGCAACTCTCGCTCGAGCTCGCCGCCCGCCTGAAGGCGCCGCACGTGACGCTCGAGCTGGTCAAGGACGGCGATCACCGGCTCTCGCGCCCGAGCGATCTGCGGCGTATCATGCACGCTCTCGACCATGTGCTGGAGGACGCGCTTTGAACCAGCGCTCGGTGTTGTTCCGTGAGTTGCGTGCACCGGAGTTGCGCGCGCTCGCATCGCCGGCCACCGTCGTCATCGTGCCGGTCGCGGCCATGGAGCAGCACGGTCCGCATCTGCCCGTCGGCACCGACGCGATGCTCGGCGCCGAAGTCGCCAGGCGCGCGGCGGAGCTTCTCGCCGCCGAGCGGCCGGCCTTGGTGACGGACACGGCCTGGGCCGGTCTCTCCGAACACCACATGGCGTTCGGCGCGACGATCTCGCTCGATTTTCCGGCCTTCTTCAGCCTGCTGCGCGGCATCGTCGTCTCGCTGCATCGCCACGGCTTCAGGCGCATCCTCCTGCTCAACAGTCATGGCGGTAACGTCGCGGCATTGCAGACCGTGGTCGAGGAGATCACTCGCGAATTACAATTGCCGCTGGTCGGTGCGACATACTGGACGCTGGCGCAGGGCGTGCTCGGGCCGATGCTGGATCGCCAGAAGGGCATTCGTCACGCATGCGAGGCCGAGACCTCGATGATCATGGCGTTGCGACCCGAGCTGGTCGACGAGGCGGCGCGCCTTGCGACCTGCGAGCCCGATCCGCGCGACGGCGAGCCTTCGGGCGACGACGGCTATCGCTGGATGAGCTTCGCCGAGAAGACGCCGTCCGGTGTGCTCGGCGACCCGACCGCCGCATCGGCCGCCAAGGGTGAGAAGCTGCTCGATGCCGCAGCGCGCCATCTGGCGTCACAATTGCGCGACGAGACTTTCTGGGGGCCGAGAGGCCGCGGCCGAAGCGAGGGACAGAGCTGATGGGTGAGAAGGATATCGGCGTCGTCGGTCTGGGTGTGATGGGCCTGGCGCTCGCCTTGAACCTGAAGGACAACGGCAAGAAGGTGGTCGGCAGCAACCGGAGCGCCGGACCGAGGGAACGCGCACGCGCGGCCGGTCTCGACGTGGTCGACACGCTCGACGCCATGGCGACCGAGCTCGCCCGCCCGCGCGTCGTTCTCCTGTCCGTACCGGCGGGAGCGGCGGTCGACACGGTGATCGAGGGTCTGGCGCCGCATCTCGAGGATGGCGACATCGTCATCGACAGCGGCAACTCGCACTACACCGACAGCGAGCGCCGCACCGCCGAGCTGGCGAAGCGCGGCATCCTCTTCTCCGGCACCGGCGTCTCGGGCGGCGAGGAGGGGGCGCGCCACGGCCCGGCCATCATGGTCGGTTGCGCCGAGCAGGCCTATGGCCGCCTGAAGCCGCTTTTCGACGCCATCGCGGCGAAGTTCGAGGGCGAGCCGTGCAGCGGCTGGATGGGCCCGGGCGGCGCCGGCCACTTCGTCAAGATGGTGCACAACGGCATCGA
>JAGREO010000378.1 GCA_020446525.1 Geminicoccaceae bacterium
CTGGTAGTAATCCGGATGGATCTCGGAGAAGGCGAGAAATCCGTGGCGATTGCCGCCGTAATCGACGAACGCCGCCTGCAGCGAGGGTTCGACACGCGTCACCTTGGCGAGGTAGACGTTGCCCTTGAGCTGCTTCTTGGTCGAGGTCTCGAAATCGAAATCAGTGAGCTGGTCGTGATCGAGCACGACGACCCGGGTCTCCTCCGGGTGGGTCGCGTCGACGAGCATGCGTTTGGTCATCGATGGTGATCTCCGGCCACGGCCGACCGCAGCCGGACGGCGCCGAAGCGCGGTCGGGCGGCGTATCGAAGGACCTGCGGCCATACGGGTTGAGCCCGGACGGAGCCGGCCGGCCGCGCGCGATGCGGCGGATCGGGCCTCGTGCCGTGTCCAGGCGATCGAAGGTGGTGAACGTGCGATGGTGAACAGGGGTGCCGGAGGCCGGCGATTGCGGCCCGGACGCGAGAAAGCGCACCAGGCCCCGAGGCATCGTCGGCCGGCACCGGCGGATCACCGGACCGGATCGCCTCGAACACAACCGCTGGGTTTGCCGCCGGCAGGTTCGTGACGATCGGCCCGGAAAAGCCCGTCCCGGGCACGAACCGGCGTAGTGCCGGTCGTCGACGACCGGACGGGCACCCGGCCGCGTTGCGACCCCCGGTGCCCCGCCGGCCCTCGATGCCGTGCCGATCTTCGATGCCCCGAACGACGAATGATCCATCGACGCGATTATAAGGACTGTCGCTGCACGCCACAATCAAGTAATGTTGCCGAGCGGATCTCGTCGTGAACGGACCTGCTTTCGTCGAACGTCCAGCGAGCGGATGTCCCCCCTGCCCTTCGACCGACATGATCGATCGCCGCCCTCCCACGTGCTCCACCCGGTCGGGGCGCGGGCCGCGGCATGACCGTCGCTGCATCCAACCGCCGCGCGATTTGCCGCGACGGTCGCTTCTGCCGTGCCGCCCCCGGACGGACCATGGGCGCCCGGCGCACAGAGCTCGGGGGCCGGACGGGGCTCGGGGGCTGGACGGGGCTCGGGGGCCTGCGCCCCCGCCGCCCGGCGACCACCATTCTCCTGTGCACCCTGCTGCTGCTGAGCTTCGTCGCAGAGGCCGCGGCCCAGGTCGCCGGCGTGACGGCGATCCGCTTCGGCCGGCACGAGGATCGCACGCGCATCGTCGTAGACGTCGACCGCGACGTCGCCTTCTCGGCCCACGCCCTCGACGCACCCGCTCGCCTCGTGATCGATCTGCCCGAGGTCGCCTGGAACGTCGCGGTGACGCCGCAGAGCCGCCCCCGGGGCCTGGCCAGGGCGCTGCGCTACGGCCGGATGGAGCCGGGCCGCGCACGGATCGTCGTCGATCTGACCGAGCCGGTCGAGATCGTCGGACGCCAGATGCTCGAGCCTCGCGGCGGCGTCGCCCATTGGCGCATCGTCGTCGACATCCGTGCCCGGAACGATGGGCGCACCACGAACGATGGGCGCGCCGGAAACGATGCGTCGGCGGCCGCGGCGGCGCGTGCGCATGCCGAGACGGTGCAGCGCCGGGCTGAGGAGATCGCCCGCGAACGGGCGGCGCGCGAAGCGGCGCGGCGGGCGGCGGTGGCGGCTTTGCCCGCCCCGCCGACACGACCGCCGCCGCCGGCGGTCGCTCCGGCCCCGGCA
>JAGREO010000085.1 GCA_020446525.1 Geminicoccaceae bacterium
GATGAGAATAGCGGATAATCGGTACCTATTTTTCCCGAGCCATTCTCCTCGATCCCGGATACGACTGCTTCGCCGCTCACGAGTTGTGGGGCGCTCCGCACGCGAGCCGGTCAGGCCGGCTCGATGGCGGCTTCCTCCGATTCGACGCCTCGAGCTTCGTGCGATTGCTCGACCGAGACGACCACGACGCTCTTGCACCGCCCGTCGCGCGTCTGCCAGGTCATCCTCGTACCTTCCGATAATCCGAGAAGCGCGCTGCCGAGGAGCGTGAAGATCGAGACCTTACCTGCGGCACTGTCCTCGTGACCCGGATAGACGAGCGTGATGGTCCGCTCGTCGCCGGTATCGGGATCCAGAATGCGCGCCCGGCTGTTCATCGTGATCACCTTGGCTCGAATCTCCGCGGCCTCGATCAACTCGGCACGTTCGAGTTCATCGGTCAGAAAATCACGCGTCGGGTCACTGCGACCCGCCCGACGCGAGCCCATGAGCGCGGAAAGACGCTCGTAGTCGTCGGCGGTCACGTAGATTTTGGGCATTTCGCGGTCGTTGCTCGTCATGTCAGGAATTCCTCTGGTTCGTTCGTGGTCGTCGATTTCGTCCAAGGGTCCAGCTCGGCGGATCGCTCGCCGGAAAAGAAGCGCTCGACGTTTCGTCTACCAGCAGGTCGAGGGCCAAGATGGCATCGCGATCGTCGGCCCTGCCGGCATCGTCGTGGTCCGAGATCGTCTTGCGTTCTCTCGTGCCGTCGCCGCGGCCGAGCGATGAGAGCATGAGCGTTTCCTCCTGTATGGGTGGGCGCTCGGTCGCACCGATGCGACGGAGCTTTGGTAACCAAGATGAACGAGAAGGCGGAAAATCGGGCCGCGAGAGGTCACCGGGCTCGAACGGAACCGGAAGCCCGAGCCGACTAGCACGCCCGGGGGATCAGGCGTGTTGTGGGCAGGCGCCACGCTCTTGCAGGCGGACCCGCGAGATGCCAGGTCTCAGCAGATCCGCCAGCCGCGCGCGAAACGCGACATCGCGGGCGGAAGCGGGCAGGTCCGACGCACGTGGCGGCAGGAGAGCACGACACATCGCCGCGGACACCCTCGACGATCCACCCTCGTCGAACGGCTCGATCACCGCCATCGGAAGTTGGCGATACAGGTTCCGCTCGAGCGCCGAGGGATCGTCGCCCGTCTCGATGGCGCAAACACCTTCCTCGGTCATGGCCACCAGCACCCATCGGTCCTCGTGATCGAGGACCGCGAAACGCACTCGCTTGCCGGCACCTCCTGCGCGCAGGTCCGCCGGCGTCATGCCAAGTTCTCTACGTGCACGCTCATAGGCTCGCGACACGGATCCGTATCCGGCATCATAAATCGCCTCGACGATCGAGCGTCCGGACCGCAGATGGCGAACCAGCCGCCCGACGCGCACCGTGTTGGCATAAGCGCCGGGTGTCGTGCCGACCAGATCCTTGAAGACCCTCTGAAAGCGGTATCGGCTGATGCCCACTGCCGCCGCTACCTCCGGAACGGAGAGCGTGCCCTCACCATTCTCCAGAAGAGCGCACGCCTTGCCGATCGCCGCGATGCAAGGGTCGATCGGCGTCACCACGTCCGGTGTACAACGCTTGCATGCGGAATATCCGGCCGCTCGGGCCGCATGATGGTCGCCGAAGAATCGGACGTTGCGCTCGAGCGGCGTAGGCGTCGAGCAGGACGGCCGGCAATAGATTCCGGTGGTGGTCACCGCATAGACGAAACGGCCGTCGGCCGCGCGATCGCGGGCGACGACAGCGTCCCACCAATTCCTTCCGGGCACCATCACGACCCACTCCAACGACGACTCGATCCTGCCGGATATCGTTCTTGGAGTGCCGGATTTCTACCCGTTTGTTGCTTTCTCATTGCAGGACGAGACCACGCTACGCTGCGATTTTCGCGTTCCGCGGCCGTCCCTAATAAGCGTACATCTCGAACAGGGGGTCGACGCTGCCCCAGTTCTCGAACTCCTCGAGGTGCAGTTCGGCCGGCGTACGCCCGCTACGGGCGATCTCCCAGAGGGCCTTGAGGTATTTGCGCTCGTCCGACCCGTCCCAGTCGATCACGCCGCGTGCGGCGAGCCCGGCTTCGGCGATCTCCAGCGTACGCAGGGCCAGATCCTGCACCGTGCCACCGCGAAACGGCGTGGCGAGCGCGGACTTCGGCACGCCGTCACGCAGCGCCTGGTGTTCTTCGAGGCTCCAGTCGCGGCACAGATCCCAGGCCGCGTCCAACGCACTGCCGTCGTAGAGCAGGCCCGTCCAGAGCGCGGGCAAGGCGCACAGATTGCGCCAGGGGCCGCCATCGGCGCCGCGCATCTCGATATAGCGCTTCAATCGCGCTTCGGGAAAAAGTGTGGTGATGTGATCGGACCAGTCGCTCAACGTCGGTCGCTGGCCTTCGAAGCCCTCGAGCTTTCCGTCGAGAAAGTCACGGAACGAGCGGCCGGCCACGTCGACGTAACGGCCGTCGCGATAGACGAAGTACATCGGCACATCGAGCACGTGCTCGGCGTAGCGCTCGAAACCCATACCGTCCTCGAAGACGAAGGGCAGGATGCCGCAGCGGTCGGGATCGGTGTCGGTCCAGATGTGGCTGCGATAACTCACGAAGCCGTTGGGTGCGCCGTCGGTGAAGGGCGAATTGGCGAAGAGCGCCGTCGCGACCGGCTGCAGCGCCAGACCGACGCGCAGCTTCTTGACCATGTCGGCTTCGCTCTCGAAGTCGAGATTGACCTGGATGGTGCAGGTCCGCAGCATCATGTCGAGGCCGAGACCGCCCACCCTGGGCATGTAGTTGCCCATCACCGCATAGCGGCCCTTGGGCATCCAGGGGATTTCGTCGCGGCGCCACTTCGGCTGGAACCCCATGCCGAGCATGCCGACTCCCATCGGCTCCGCCACCTCGCGGACCTGGGCCAGATGGGCGTGCACCTCGCTGCAGGTCTGGTGCACGTGCTTCAGGGGCGCGCCGGACAGCTCGAACTGGCCGCCCGGCTCGAGGGTGATGTTGCAGCGGTCGCCCTCGAGCGCGATGGGGCGGCCCTGCTCGAAGACCGGCTGCCAGTCGAACTTATCGGCCAATCCTTCGAGCAGGTCGCGGATGCCGCCCTCCTCGTCGTAGGCGAGCGGCCGCAGCGTCTTCTTGTGGAAGCCGAATTTCTCGTGCTCCGTGCCGATGCGCCAGTCGTTCTTCGGTTTGCAGCCGGCCTCGAACCAGGCCACCAGATCGCGCGGATCGTCGATCGGCTCGCCTTTTCCTGCGGACGGCGCGGACATGAGAGCACTCCTGAAGCCGGCCGTATCGGATCAGCCGATCAATGGGATCGTTTCCTCGACCAGGGCCGCCACCTCGCTCGCGGCGGCACTCCTGGGATCGCTCTCCACCACCCCCAGCCCGCGGGCGAGGCTCGCCACGAAAGGCTGGCGATTGCCGAGTCGCGCATCGAGTGCCGGATAGCCCTGCTTGGCGATGGCGGCAAGAGCTTCCTCCGTCACCCGGCCGCGGGCCGGCACCCGGTTGAGCAGCAACCGCACCTCCCGCCCCGACCGTGCGGCCGCCTCGAGCGTGCTCTTCGACGCCCAGACGTCGAGCGGCGACGGCTGGCAGGGCACGAGCACGAGATCGGCGGCGCGTATGGCGGCCTTGGCGTCGGTGTCGGCGTGCGGCGGGCTGTCGACCACGACGATGTCCGCCTCACGGGTCAGCCGGTCGATCTCCGATTGCAGCCGCCAGCCGCCGACCATCGAGAAGCGCAGGTGGCGCGCATCCCGGGCCAGGTGCTCGCGCACGCGCATCCAGTCGGTGAGGCTGCCCTGCGGGTCGATGTCGACCACCGCGACCTCGCGGCCGCCCGCCAGAAGGGCCGTGGCCAGTTGGACGACCACCGTGGTCTTGCCGGCGCCGCCCTTCTGCTGGGCCACGGTGATCACCCGCGCGCTCAATAGCCGCGCTCCCGGTCGACCACCGCGAGCAGCGGGTCACCGCGGCGCAGGCGGCGGATGTTGTCGGCCACGAAGGCGGCACCGCTCGCGGCCTGGGCATAGCTCGCCGCATGCGGCGTCACGGTGACCCGCGGATGCCGCCAGAGCGGGTGATCGGCGGGCAGCGGCTCGATCGGGAACACGTCGATCGTCGCGGCGGCGAGCTTGCCGGAACGCAAGGCCTCGACGAGGTCGGCCTCCACCAGTTGCCGCCCGCGACCCGCATGGACGAGAAAGCTGCCATCCGGCATCGCGGCGAAGAGATCGGCGTCGAGGATGTTCTCCGTCTCTGCGGTGAGCGGCAGGAGACAGACGAGCATGTCGCAGCCCGCCAGAAAGGCGCCACGCTCGTCGTCACCGGCGAAGGTCTCGACCCCCTCCAGCCGTTTGCCGCTGCGGCTCCAGCCGCGCACGCGAAAGCCGTGACCGGACAGCGTGGCGGCGACGTGCCGGCCGAGTTCGCCCAGACCCATGACACCGATGCGGCGGCTCGCTGCCGGCACCGGCAGATGCAGGCGCCATTCGCCGCGGGCCTGTTGCTCGGCATAGAGGTGCATGTGCCGGTGATAGGTCAGCGCAACGGTCAGCACATATTCGCTCATGTACCCTGCGAGCGACGGATCGACCATCCGGCAGAGCGGCAGGTGCGCCGGCAGGGTCGGATCGGCCAGCATCGCATCGATGCCGGCCCCCAGCGAAAAGATGGCCTCGAGGTTCGGCAAGCCCGCCAGCAGGCCGGGCGGCGGCAGCCAGACCAGCGCCATGTCGATGTCGCGCTCGTCGCCGAGGTCGGGCCAGATGCGGAGGTCGAGATCGTCGATTTCGTCGCGCAAGGCGGCGCTCCAGGCGCTCACGTCGTCGTCGGTGCTGTACCAGAGCAGGGCCAAGGCTGTTCTCCGAACATGTGATCGCCACGAACGAAGCGACACCATGATTGCGTCAGCACACGCCGGGGCGTTCTTGCCCACGCGGGCGCGCTTGGCAATGGCGGCCGGTTCGTGGCAGATGGAGACGATGTCGATCCTGCGCGGTCTCTCCCTTCTCTTCGTGCTCGGCGCGTTCTCCCTGGGGCTGGCGGCCTGCGCCCATTTCGCCGGCGAGAAGAGGCACTGGAGCCAGGCGCGCTGGGACAGTGCCGGGGTGGCTCCCGCGCCCGAACGACATCCAGAAGCGATCGTCCAGGTCTACGGGGCCAGAGCCTGGGGCTGGCGCGGCATCTTCGGCGTGCACACCTGGATCGCCTTCAAGCGCGAGAACGCGCGGGCCTGGGACCGGTTCGAGGTGGTCGGCTGGGGCGTGCAGCGCGGCGTGCGCGCCATCCGCCACAATCGCCACGCGCCGGACGGTTTCTGGGCCGGCAGCCCGCCCGAGCTTCTGGGCGAGCTGCGGGGCGAGGCCGCGGCCCGGGCGATCCCGGCGATCGAGGCGGCGATCGAGAGCTATCCCCACGACCGGCTCTACCGCCTCTGGCCCGGCCCCAATTCCAACAGCTTCACCGCCCATGTCCTGCGCGCGGTGCCGGGCCTCGACATCGAGCTTCCGCCCAACGCCATCGGCAAGGATTTTCTCGGGCCCTGGCGCTTTCTCGCCCCGGCCCCCTCGCGCACCGGCTTCCAGCTCTCGCTCTTCGGCCTGGCCGGCCTCACCCTCGCCTTGAACGAGGGCGTCGAGATCAACCTCCTGGGCTTCACCTTCGGCCTCGACATCACCCGCCCGGCGATCAAGCTCCCGGGTCTGGGACGGCTGGGGATGAAGGCGGTCTAGAAGCGGTCAGGGTCCGGGGTCGGGATGGGCTTCGCGTGGCATGATGGCGCCTCGGTGCTGGACGACCTGGGCTGCGAGGCGCTGGCCGGCGCGCACGGCGGCGGTGGGCGTGGCGTCGCGCAGGAGGCCGCTCAGATAGGCCGCGTTGAAGCTGTCGCCGGCGCCGGTGGTGTCGATGGGCGTGACCACACGTTCGAGCGGGATGGTGTGCATGCCCTCGTGCGTGGCGACCAGCGTCGGTGCCTCGCCGTTCTTGACGACGATATGGTCGAGACCCGCTTCGAGCAGGCGTGCGCCGGTCGCTTCCGCGGTGACGTCGCCCCAGAGGTGATGCTCGTCCTCGTGCGTCGGCAGAGCGATGTCGACGACGGACAGGAGCTTCTTCTGCCAGCCCCGCGCCTCCTCCTTCGTCGGCCACAGGCGCGCGCGATAGTTCGGATCGAACGCCACGCGCGCACCCCGGCCGCGGGCCTGGGCCAGGTTGTCGATCAGCATCTCGCGCGAGGCCGGCGGAAGTATCGCCAGCGTGATGCCCGAGAGGTAGACCATGGCCGCCTCGCGCAGCACGCGCCGCGCATGCGCCCCCTCCTCGTGGGTGAAGAGCGCCCGTACCGCCGCCTGCTCGCGCCAGTAGTAGAAGCTGCGATCGCCCCGGGCGTCGGTCCTTATGGCGTAGAGGCCCGGCAGCTTGCCGGGGAGCCGCAGCACGGCTTGCGTATCGACGCCCTCCGCCTGCCAGCCGTCGACCATCTGCTGCGAGAACGGGTCGTCACCCAGCGCCGTCAGATAGGCGACCTCGAACGAGGAGCGATCGAGCGAACGCGCCATGTAGACGGCGGTGTTGAGGGTATCGCCGCCCCAGCCCCGGCGGACATTGCCCTGCTCGTCCTCGATCAGCTCGATCATGCACTCGCCGATCGACACCACACGCGTCACGGTGGTGGTGCTCCGGTGCGCCGCGGCGCGTCGAAGATGCGGTCGCCCTGCTCGTCGACGATCTGCCGGCCCTTGGCGAGCGAGAAGCTCATGGCGTCGTCGAGGCTGCCGTGTGTGTCGGCCCGGACGAATTCGTGCCGCTTCGTGCCCTCGGCCGTCTCCCTGGTGATGACCCCGGCCGTCAGATACTGGTTGTTGTGCCGCCTCGGTGCCGGCGTGATGACGTAACCGCCATAATCGACACCCTCACCGGCCGAGTCCGGACCGCTTCCGGCGCCGCCGGCGAACATCTTCTTGAGCAGGTCGCCCAGCCCCATACGGCATCTCCTCGCGTCGTCGGCCCATTGTCCGGTCTGATCGAGGCACGGTCAAACGTTTGTTCATCGCGCGGCGAGCAGCCGCTGCCACCACGCCGAAGGCTCGGGAGATGGCGGACGAACGGCCACTCTGGGGTGCAGCGTCACCACCGGGGCGGGTTTCGCCGGCGCCCGGCGCCGAAGGACGTCGAGAATCGGCGAGGCAGCGGCCCGCCGCAGCATCTCGTTCGCGGTCGCTTCCAGGACCATGACGTCGGCACAGGCCGGCCCGGCGGAACGGATCTCGCCGACCCAGCGGCGTGCGGCAAGGGCGGCGGCGAGCGTCGCATCTTCGCGAAGAGCCGGTCCGATCCCGCCCGTGACGCCGGCCCGCTCCAGCTTCGGCCCGAACCCGGCATAGAGCCCGCGCCACCGCCCGCTTTCATGGCACCGGCGATCCACGCGTGCGGGCACCACCAGCACCGTCGGGCCCGCCGAACCGCCGCACACCGCCCGTTCGACGGTGGCGGCCCCGAGGCGCGTCAGCAGGCGGGCCGTGCGCGCCGTGGCGACGTCGTCGGGCTTCACCGTCACGACGAGCACGTGCGCCACGAGAGCCGCAGCGGCGAAGGCCGTCACATCGCCGGCCGGAAGATCGACGATCGTCGTGTCGCAGCCGGCGGTACGGTCGGCGAGTTCGGCGAGCCATGATGGTGCCGCAGCCAGATCGGCGAGCGGCATGAGGTGAGGGACGAGCGCGCAGCCCTGCGGACCGAGCCACGTCCTGCGCGAGGCGCTTCGTCCGGCATCGATCAGGCCGAGGTCGAGCCCGCGCGCGGCCATCGCCAGAGCCAGACTGCCGGCGAGCGTCGTGGCGCCGCTTCCAGCGCCGGTACCGGTGATCGCCAGCACGAGGCCGCGGCGCGATCCGAGCGGGCCGGGAGCAGTGGGCGACGTCGGCATGACGACCGTCGATGGTGGGTGAACGGCGTCAGAATAGGACCGGTCGGGAAACGACGATACCCAAGCATCAAGAGGCTATCGCGGTTTCTGGTCGCCTGGAGGTTTGGTCGGATCGAGCGCGTCGGCGAGCCTGCTCCTGGCCGAGCCGGGGGCGAGCGGTCGCGGCTGCGACGGGTCGGGTTTCCAGCCGGTCATGAAGAGGAGGTCGAACGTCGCCCGGATCCGTCCGCGCGGATCGGCGAAAGTTTCGGCGTAGATCTCGGCCGTGCGCAGAAAGATGGTGCGATCGAGCGGCGACCGGCTGCTCCGCATCAGCGGATTGGTCTCGCCGATCGCCCGCAGGTCGGCGATCAGGTCGAGAAGGTGCGCATAGGTCAGGTCGAGACGATCGGTGTCCGCCACGGGCAGAGCGAAGCCGGCCCGCTGCAACAGCGCACCGGCATCACGGATGTCGACCAACGGCACGATGCGCGCCGTGGCCCCGCCGCGCCGCTCGAGTTCCGCCTGCATCAGGGCGTAGCGCAGTTCCCCGAGCGTCTCGCCGCCGGGAAAGGCCGCGAGGAACAGGCCGTCCGGCCGCAGCATGGTTCGGCTCTGGGCGAGCGCACCCGGCAGATCGTCGATCGCATGGAGGTCGAGGAGACTGAGCACCGCGTCGAAGCTGTTCGCGGCGAAGGGCGGCGCGCGAAGATCGCCCGAGAGCGTGACCTGCAGCTCGTCCAGGACCGTGATCCGCGCATCCGTATAACGCCCGGCGACGGCGTCGCGCACGCGATTGGCCGGATCGCCGATGATCAGGATGTCGGTGAACCGGCGCGACGTGTCGGCCAGCCGGTCGAGCAGACGGCGCTCGGTCTCCGCCCGCAGATAATCCGCGTCCGGCCGGTGCGCACGTCGAGCCCGGCGTCGTCGACGGCGCAGCGCCCTGTCGAACAGCGGTCCCTCGGGTGCGGGCATCGTCGGGCGGCCCGGTCAGAGCGGGATGTTGCCGTGCTTGCGCCATGGCCGATCGGAGGATTTGTTCTTCAGCCAGCGCAGCGAGGACGCGATGCGGCGGCGCGTGCCGTGCGGCATGATGACGTCGTCGAGGAAACCGCGCGAGGCGGCGACGAAGGGGTTGGCGAAGCGCTTGCGGTATTCCTCGGTCCGCGCCTCGATCTTTGCCGGATCGTCGGCATCCTTGCGGAAGATGATCTCGACGGCACCCTTGGGACCCATCACCGCGATCTCGGCCGTGGGCCAGGCATAGTTGACGTCGCCGC
>JAGREO010000086.1 GCA_020446525.1 Geminicoccaceae bacterium
TGATCAGCATGCCGATGCCGAAGGCGGCCAGCAGGCTCAGGAGCGGCTGCTCGCGGACACTGCGCTCGAGCCCGGCCACGGCCTGACGGCCGTCGCGCTGCAGATCCTGTGCCAGGCCCTCGAGGTCGGCGCGGATGTCTTCGAGTGCCGCCTCACCCTCGTTGCGTGCGCGGGCCAGCCGGCCCTTGCCCATCGCCATGAGATGCTCCTTGAGCGTCGCCATGTCGGTGCGAATCTGCTCCATGTCGGCCTTGACGGTGTCGGCGTCCGGTTCGCGTGCGGCCACGGCGGTTACTCCTGAAGGTGATCGGCTCCGAGCGATCATGACACGAGCGGCGCGAGGGTGGCAAGCAACGGAACCCGGGAGTGGGTGCGGTCACGGGCCGGCGCAGTCGGCGAATTCGTGCGGCGAGGAGGGCGGCGTGCGGGCGCGTTCCGTCATGGCGATCGCATCGTCGAGGAGATCGAGAACATCGGCCAGTGTGGTGGCCGGATGATCGTTGAAGGCGAGCAACGACATGTGGGCCTTGTCTCGTCGCGCCATCGCCGCGCGCAGCGCCGCCAGAACCTCCTCGATCAGCGGGTGGTCGAGGTCGGCGCTGCGATAGACGACCGACGAGAGACACCAGGACACGGCGCGCGGTGCGAGAATGTCGACCGGCACACCTTGCGCGTCCCGTGCCTGAGTGCCCTTGGTCCATCGGTGAACCGCCGTCCCGTGATCGGGTGGCGGCGGCGGACGGGGTGCCGCTGTCGGATCGGGTGCCAGTGTCGCACGTGCAACGCGCAACACCGCGCGCACGCGGTGATGCCGCGGTGAGAATCGATCGAGCATGATGGTGATCGCATTCGATGAACGTGTTCGGTCAGTCTCTCATCTGAACCGTCACCGGTGCGCCGTCAACCTTGGCTCGAAGAATTTTCGTTGATATTCGCTTGGTACGTCTCGTTGACCACGACGCTCGGTCTCGGCATCCTCGATGGCGACGGCTCGAACGAACACGTCATGCGAACTTGATGGATCAGCGGACGCGATGGATCAGCCGGAAAGCGAAGCGGACCTCAAGCCGCGGCAGCGGCGCAAACGGGAGACGCGCGCGCGTCTCGCCGACGCCGCCCGCCGGCTGTTCGCCGAACGCGGCTTCGAGCGCACCACCGTCCGCGCCATTGCGTCCGCCGGCGGCGCGTCGACCGGTGCCGTGGCGGCTCATTTCGGCTCCAAGATCGGCTTGCTGCTGGCGATCCTGGAGGATGTGAACCGGCGTCAGCTCGATCTCGTCCGGCAAACCATGCCGCCCGACGGCTGCACCAGGCAGAAGCTGATGCACATGCTGCGCATCTTCTATGCCTTCGATCTCGAGCAGCCGACGCTGACGGCGGCAGTGCTCGCCTATGCGTGGCGCTGGGACGAGGAGGTCGAAGAGCGCATAAGGGCCTTCTTCGACGAAGGCGACACCTTGATGCGCTCGCTGCTGGCCGAAGGCGTACGTGCCGGCGAACTGGCACCCGCACTCGACCTCGACCTCGCGGTGCGTACCATCTTCGCCCTCTACACGCGCACCCTGCGCAATGCGATCGTCGAGCACGCGTCCGCGGAAGAGGCGGCCGGGCAGCTCGAGCGTCAGGTGACGCTGCTGTTCGACGGCCTGCGGCACGCGGGCTGACCGATAGCGTTCCCATGGCCGCACGAAGACAGGAGCACGAAGACCGGTTCGTGCAAAAAAGGTTGTTCTTCGTCGTTCCTTCCGACAGAGTCCGCCCAGACAGGATTCTGGGAATCTCATGCAGGATTTCGGCGGCGCCTTCGTCGAGGCCTTCTCACGCGTGCTGGCGGCCGACGCCGATCTCGTCGAGATCGTCGTGCTCTCGCTGCGCGTGTCGCTCGCGGCGGTCGGCATCGCCTGTCTGATCGGCCTGCCGCTCGGTGCCGCCCTCGCCGTCGCCCGGTTCCCCGGCCGCGGCGTCGTTCTGGTGCTCGTCAACGCGCTGATGGGTCTGCCGCCGGTCGTGGTCGGTCTGGCGGTCTATCTGCTGCTCTCGAACGCCGGGCCCATGGGCGTGCTGCAACTGCTCTACACCCCCGCGGCGATGATCGTGGCCCAGTGCGTGCTGGTCACGCCCATCGTCGTCGCCCTGTCGCGGCAGATCATCGAGAGCCTGCACCAGGAATATGACGAGCAGTTGCGGTCGATGGGCCTGTCCCGCCTGCAGGCGGTGCCGACCCTCCTCTGGGAGGCGCGCTTCGGCCTGCTGACCGTCATCCTTGCCGGCTTCGGACGCGCCATCGCGGAAGTCGGCGCGGTGATCATCGTCGGCGGCAACATCAACCACGTCACCCGGGTGATGACGACGACGATCGCGCTCGAGACCTCGAAGGGCAATCTCGGCCTGGCTCTGGGCTTGGGCATGATCCTGCTGGTCCTGGCGATCGGCGTGAACGCGGCTGTGATGGTCCTGCGCGGCGCGGACCGCACCGCCCATGCCTGATCCCGCCCGGCCGATTCGAAGTGGCATCTGACATGGCCATCGCCGGTTTCCTCCGTGATGCCGAAGCGTCGTCCAGCCGGGCGGCCATCGCCCTGCCGGTGCGCATGCGCGACGTGGTGTACGAGATCGCCGGCAAACGGCTGATCGACGGTCTTTCCCTGTCCCTGCGGGCGCGGTCACGTTGCGTGGTGATGGGGCCAAACGGATCGGGCAAGAGCCTGACGCTGCGAATCCTGCAGGGACTGCTGCAGCCGACCTCCGGGACGATCACCTGGAGCGACGGCGCGCCCGGACATGCGGAGCGCCGCGCGCGCCGCAGCGCCATCGTGATGCAGCGGCCCGTCCTGTTGCGCCGCTCGGTCGCGGCCAATCTCGAGCATGCCCTGGCCGTCTACGGCGAACGGCGCAGCGAGCGGCGAGGGCGCGTCGAGGCGCTCCTGGCGATGGCCGAACTGGAGCATCTGGCCGCGCGTCCGGCGCGCGTCCTCTCCGGCGGCGAGCAGCAACGGCTGAGCGTCGTCCGCGCGCTCGCCGCCGAACCGGCGCTGCTGCTTCTCGACGAGCCGACCGCCAGTCTCGATCCGCGGGCGACGGCGATGATCGAGGCGCTGATCGACCGGGCGCATCGCCAGGGGGTCGGCATCGCGCTCGTCACCCACGACATCGGGCAGGCGCGCCGGACGGCCGACGAGGTGGTGTTCCTCTCACACGGACGGGTCGCCGAAGCGGCGCCCGCCCGGGCGTTCTTCGCGGGTCCGCGATCCGAAGCCGCCGCCGCCTATCTCGACGGCCGCCTCTTCTACTGAACGATAGTTATGGGAGACCTCCTCGTGAAACGACGCCCGTTCCCCGCCCGTCTCGGCCGTGCGCTCGCGGCCGGCCTCGTCGCCCTCGTGGCAATCGCGAACCCGTCCAGGGCGGCGGACGATCGCTTCATCATCGTCCAGTCGACCACCTCGACACAGAATTCCGGGCTGTTCGATCACATCCTGCCGATCTTCACGGCGAAGACCGGGATCGAGGTGAGGGTGGTCGCCGTCGGCACGGGTCAGGCGATCAAGAACGCCGAGAACGGCGACGGCGACGTGCTGCTGGTCCACGCCAAACCGGCCGAGGAGAAGTTCGTCGAGGAGGGCCATGGCGTCGCGCGCACCGACGTCATGTACAACGATTTCGTCATCGTCGGACCGCAGGACGATCCGGCCGGCATCGACGGCACGAGCGATGCCGTGGCCGCGCTGCGGGCGATCGCGGAGGCTAAGGCCCCCTTCGCCTCGCGCGCCGACGACAGCGGCACCCACAAGAAGGAGCTCGCTTTGTGGCGCGAGGCCGGCGTCGATCCGACCGCGGCCAGCGGTTCCTGGTATCGCGAGACCGGCTCGGGCATGGGCGCCACACTGAATGTCGCCGTCGGCATGGGCGCCTATGTGCTGACCGATCGCGCCACCTGGATCTCGTTCGCCAACAAGGGCGATTACAGCATCGCCGTCGAAGGCGACGACCGCCTGTTCAACCAGTACGGCATCATCCTCGTCGATCCCGAACGTCACCCCAACGTGCGGGCCGAGGACGCACGGACCTTCGTCGACTGGATGCTCTCGCCCGAGGGCCAGGCCGCCATCGCCGGCTACGAGATCGACGGCCTGCAGCTCTTCTTCCCCAACGCCCCCGCTCCGGTCGTGAAGGGCTAGCCCCAGCCCTCGCGTGACCTCGCGTGCTTCAGTCCGTCGCCAGCATTACCTGCGACGCCTTGATCACCACCCGGACGGCACGGCCCTCGGCCAGGTCCAGTTCCTCGACCGCGTCGGTGGTGATCATGGAGGTGACGATGGTGCCGCCGCCGATGTCCACCTCGACCTGGCTGTTGACCGGCCCTTTCTTGATGGCGACGATCTTGCCCGCCAGCTTGTTGCGCGCGCTCAGCTTCATGCTTTCCTCCTCTCTCATGGTCCGAATTGTCGATCGGCCGTCCCTTGGCGGTTCAGGCGCCGTTCCAGCGCACCCGGCCCAGGGGTGCAAGATCATAGCCGCCCAGCTCCCGGGCCTTGCCCGCGAAGGACGGGTCCTGCGTGAACGCCCGGAGACGCTGCAGCGGTTCCTCGAAGAAATCGCGCCGCCAGACCACCAGATCGAAGATCTCCCACACCAGCGGCACAAAACCGAGCCCGAACTGCCCGGCGACGCAGGCGAGCCCGAGCGCCGCATCCGCGCGGCCTGCGGCGACCACCGCCGCGGCGTCCGTCTCCGTGCGCGCTTCCTCCACCACCAGGCACGCATCCGCCGGCAGGCCCGCCTCGGCCGCCAGTTGATCGTAGAGGATGCGGCTGCCCGCACCCGGCTGGCGCAGGGCGAGGCGCCGGCCGGCGAGGTCGGCCACCGCGGCGATGCCGGCATCCCGCCGTACGATCAGCCCCTGCTGCCGCCGCGCCCAGCCGATCGTCACCACCGGCAGATGATGGAACCGCTCGGCCACGTGGGCGAGGTTCCAGTCGGTCTCGCTCTCGCGGATGTGCGTGCCGGCCATGACCGCGCCGCGTGCCGCCAGCCGGTCGAGCCCGTCGAGGCTGCCGTCGAAGAAGGTGGCGAGACCGCAACCGGACTGGCGGATGGCCCAGGCGAGCAGCGGATCGTGGCTGCCGGCCACCACCGCCGCCGGCGCCGGCGGGTCCGGCCCCGCCCGGTCGCGGGCGATCCAGGCGTCGATCTCGTCTTTGGGAAAGAGCAGCTTGCCGGTGACACGGACACAGGGCACCTCGTTCGCCGCCGCCATGTCGTAGATCTTGCGCTCCTTGACGCGCAGCAGATCGGCCAGCTCCCGGGTCGTCAGAAAGCGCGTCTCGCCATGGGTGCTCATCGCCGACAAAAGGCCCAGTCGAGCGGCCGCGCCGCGAGCGCCGGCAGACTGTGCCGGGCGATGTGATCGAGCGCGTAGGGCGCATCACGGGCGATCGTTTCGGCCGCTGCGAAGCCGCTCCTGATCGCCGGGCCGATGCCTTCGCACATGTCGCGGGTGGCCAGGCCCAGGGCGTCGCCGCAGACCAGAACCCGTCCCTGCCGGCCGGTCGGGATGTCGCCGCGCAGATAATAGGTGTAGCCCCCGGGCGCCCAGGCGAGGTCGTGACCGGTCTCGGCCGCCAGCCGCGCGGTCAGCGCGTCCCAATGGGAGCGGATCGACCGCTCGCGCGCGGCGAGCAGCGTCGCCATGCCGCCGACACCGACATTGACGTGCCGCCCGGCCGAAGCACTCGCGGCCTTGGGCACGTACCAGGCATAGCCCGGCAGGCCCTGCTCGAAGAACCAGAGCCGGCAGTCGCCGTCGGTCCATTCGTGCGCGATCTCGTGTTCGAGAACCGCCGCCTGCAGCCGCTCGGAGCGCGGGGCGACCTCGCGCAGGAAGGTCCGGTAGACCGGACAGCGCGTGCCGCCGGCACCCACCAGCCAGCGGCAGCGATAGGCGTCGTCGACCACGAAGCCATCACCGTCCCTTGCGATCGAGCGTACGTTGTGCGTGCGCACCTCGGCACCCGAGCGCCGTAACAGCCAGTCGTCGAACTCGATGCGTCGGATCGAATGCTGTGGCGTGGCGAAGGAGAAACCCAGCCCCTTGATCCGGATGCGCAGCTTCGCGAAGGTCATGAAGCTCGCCGGATAGGTGGCCGGGTCGAGCTCGAGATCCGCCACCACCTCGGGCGTGATCCAGCCGGCGCAGAGCTTGAGCCGCGGAAAGCGCTCGCGATCGAGAACCAGCGCGTCGATACCGTGCCGCTTCAGCCGCCACGCGCAGCTCGAGCCGGCCGGACCACCGCCGACGATGATGACCTCGTGTCGTTCCACCGGGCACTCCTCCACCTCCGAGGTAGCGAACGGGGCGTACCGGTCAAGCGCGATCGGCACCTTCGAGCCGTGCCCTTGCCCGAAGCGGATCGGGCGGCAGCACGGCCTCGAGCAGACGCCGGGTCACCTCGTGCCGGGGACGGTTCAGCACCTCGTCCGTCGCACCCGTCTCGACGATGCGGCCCTGGTCGATCACGGCGATGCGCTCGGTCAGATGCGCCACCACCGCGAGATCGTGGCTCACCAGAAGGTAGGTCGAGCGATGCCGCCGGCGCAGATCGACCATCAGATTGAGCACCTGCGCCTGCACCGAGAGATCGAGGGCCGAGACCGGCTCGTCGGCGATCACCAGATCGGGGCGCGAGACCAGCGCCCGGGCGATCGCGATGCGCTGGCGCTGACCGCCGGAGAACTGGTGCGGGTAGCGATCGAGATGCGCGGCAGCGAGGCCGACCTCTTCGAGCGCCTCGACGACACGAGCCCGTTTCTGCGCCCGCGACGCCCGTTCGCCATAGAGGCCCTCGGCGACGATCCTCTCGACGCTCATGCGCGGATCGAGCGAGCCGTAAGGGTCCTGAAAGACCATCTGCACCCGGCCACGGCGTCGCAGCGTCCCCGAGGTCGGCCGGTCGAGCCCGGCCAGGATGCGCGCCAGGGTCGACTTGCCCGACCCCGACGCGCCGACCAGTCCCACGCTCTCGCCGGCTTCGAGCCGCAACGAGACGCCGTCCAGTGCCCGCAGCAGCGGCGCCGCGCCGAAAAGCCGCGTGCGCGGCAGCCGATATTCGCGCACGAGATCTTGCGCGTCGATGACCGCTCCGGTCGTCGGAATCTCGTTCATCCCTCGTGCCGCGGATGGTAGCAGGCGACGGCGTGACCCGGCCGGATCGCCGCCAGTGGCGGCCGAGTCTCGCGACAGACCCCGGTGACGAAGGGACAGCGATCGGCGAAGGTGCAGGCATCGGCGACGATGGCCGGACCGGGGCCGGGCACGCTGCCGCCGATCGTCGGCAGCCGGCCGGCGCGCGCCTCGGGCTGCGGCACCGCCGCCACCAGAGCGCGGGTGTAGGGATGCGCCAGATGGGCGAACACTTCCTCGGTCGGGCCTTCCTCGACCACCCGCCCGGCATACATCACCGCCAGCCGGTCACACATGCCGGCGATCACCCCCAGATCGTGGGTGATCAGCAACAGCGTCATGGCGCTCTCGCGGACGATCCCGCGCAACAGACGCAGCACGTCGATCTGGATGGCGACGTCGAGGGCGGTGGTCGGCTCGTCGGCGATCAGCAGCGCCGGCTCCGTCGCCAGCGCCATGGCGATCATCACCCGCTGACGCTGGCCGCCCGAGAGCTGGTGCGGGTAGAGATCGGGCGAGAAACGCGCCACCGGCAGGCCCACCCGCTGCATGGCGGCGCACACCCGTCGATCGGTTTCGGCCGCATCGAGGTCCAGATGCAGCGCGATACCCTCGGCGATCTGGGCACCGATCGTCATCACCGGGTTCAAGGCGGTGGTCGGTTCCTGAAAGATCATCGCGATGCGCCGGCCGCGCACGGCGCACATCTCGCGCTCCGACAGGCTCAGCAGATCCTCCCCGTCGAACAGGACGGTACCGTCGAGCCGTGCGCCCCGCGGCAGCAGGCCCATGATCGAGAGTGCCGTCATCGATTTGCCGCAGCCCGATTCGCCGACCAGGCCCGCGATCGTGCCGGCCTCCTGGCGCAGCGACACCCGATCGAGGATCGCGAGATCGCCGATGTGCAAGGAGAGGTCGCGGACGTCGAGCAGGCTCAAGAGCGTTCCCCGCGGCGCAGCGTCGGATCGAGCAGGTCGCGCAGCCCGTCGCNNCCAGGAGGTTGAGGCCCAGCACCGAGACGACGATCGCGAGGCCGGGGAAGATCGCCAGATGCGGTGCCAGATACATCAGTGTCTGCGCCTCGTTGAGCATCTTGCCCCAGGAGGGGTTCGGCGGCTGGGTGCCGAGCCCGAGATAGGCGAGGCCGGCTTCCGCCAGGATCGCCAGGGCGAACTGGATGGTCCCCTGGACGATCAGGATGGCGGCGATGTTGGGCAACACGTGCTCCATCGTGGTTCGCAGCGGGCCCTTGCCGGCCAGTTTCGCCGCCTGGACGAAGTCGCGCGCCAGAACGCCCGAGGCCGCGGCACGCGCCAGCCGCGCGAAGACCGGCACGTTGAAGATGCCGATCGCGATCATCGCGTTGATCGCACCCGGACCGAACACGGCCGTGATCATCACCGCCGAAAGAAGGGCCGGAAAAGCGAACGCCAGATCGCTCGCCCGCATGATGGCCTCGTCGATCCAGCCGCCCCGCCATGCGGCCGCCGCCCCGAGCGGGATGCCGATGCCGGCACCGATCGCCACGGCGACCAGCGCCACCAGGATCGAATTGCGCGCGCCCACGAGCAGCAGCGAGAGAACGTCGCGGCCGAACTGGTCGGTGCCGAGCCAGTGATCCGGACCGGGCGGGCGCAGTTTGGCCGCGATGTCGATGCCGGTGGTCGGATAGGGGGTCCACAAGAGCGAGAGCAGACCGGCCAGGATCAGCGCCCCGGTGAGGATGCAACCGGCCAGCAGACCCGGATGGGCCAGAACCCTAGCCACGGCCGGCACGCAGGCGCGGGTCGAGCCAGAGATAGAGCAGATCGACCACCAGATTGATCGCCAGCACCGCCGCCACCAGCAGCACGACCACGTCGCGCACCACGACCAGATCGCGCTGGGCCACCGCCTGGAAGATCAGGCGCCCGAGCCCCGGCAGATAGAAGACGTTCTCGATGATGAT
>JAGREO010000087.1 GCA_020446525.1 Geminicoccaceae bacterium
TGATTTCGAGATGCAGCAGGCCGAGAAAGCCGCAGCGAAAGCCGAGACCCAGCGCGCCCGAGCTCTCCGGCTCATATTCGAAGCTGGCGTCGTTGAGGCGCAGCTTGCCCAGGGCGTCGCGCAGGGAGTCGAAATCCGAGGCGTCGGCCGGGAACATGCCGCAGAAGACCACCGGCTGCGACGGACGGAAACCGGGCAGCGGTGCCGAGGCCGGACGTTTCTCCTCGGTGATCGTATCGCCCACCCGCGCGTCGGCGATGTCCTTGATCGAGGCGGTGACGAAGCCGACCGAGCCCGGGCCGAGCTCCTCGACCAGCAGCGGCTTGGGCGTGAACACGCCGGCACGATCCACGAGATGGGTGGCGCGGGTGCCCATCATCTGGATTTTCGAGCCCTTGGCGAGACGGCCGTGACGCACCCGCACGAGAATGACGACACCGAGATAAGCGTCGTACCAGCTATCGACGATCAGCGCCTGCAGGGGCGCTTCGACGTCGCCGGCGGGCGGCGGCAGCTTCTCGACGATCGCCTCGAGCACCGCGTCGACGCCCTGGCCCGTCTTGGCCGAGATCATCAGCGCGTCTTCGGCGTCGAGGCCGATGATGTCCTCGATCTGCTGCTTGATACGCTCGGGCTCGGCGGCGGGCAGGTCGACCTTGTTGAGCACCGGGACGATCTCGAGGTCGGCGTCGATCGCCTGATAGGCGTTGGCCAGCGTCTGGGCCTCGACCCCCTGGCTCGCATCGACCAGCAGCAGTGCGCCCTCGCAGGCCCGCATCGAGCGGCTGACCTCGTAGGAGAAGTCGACGTGGCCCGGCGTGTCGATGAGGTTGAAGGTGTAGCTCTCGCCGTTCCTGGCCTTGTAGAGCAGGCGGACGGTCTGCGCCTTGATGGTGATACCGCGTTCGCGCTCGATGTCCATCGAATCGAGGATCTGCGACTTCATCTCGCGCGCATCGAGCCCGCCGCAGAGCTCGATCAGCCGGTCGGCCAGGGTCGACTTGCCATGGTCGATGTGCGCGACGATGGCGAAATTTCGGATGTGCGAGAGGTCGGTCATTCAGATTCCCGCCAGGCGGCCGGAACGTCCCGGCGGCCGTCGATTATTCTCAAGACTTCGATTCGCTCGTCTTTTTCACGGTAGAAGAGCAGATAGGGACGCCGGGACAAGACCCGTACGCCCGGACCGAAGTCGTTCTTCGTCCGGCCCAACTGTGGATAATCGGCAAGATGATGAGCCACGGCCTGCAACGAGGCGATCAGCGCGTCTGCTCTTTCCACCCCCGCCTCGTCGCGCAGCCAACACCATATGCGCCGGAGGTCACGCCGGGCCTGCGGCGTGAGTTCCACCGACCTTGGGGATGTCAAGGTGCTTCGTCATCGAGAACAGACGCGCCCCGCGCGGTGACATCCGCGATGACCGCCTCGTCGAACGGCACCAGCTCGCCGCGATCCGCGGCGGCGACACCTTCGGCGACCGCTTGGCGCAAGGTCTCCATCCGGCTCTTCTCCGCCGCCTCGTGGCTCTCCATCGAGTACATTACCGCCACGGGCCGGCCGTTCTTCTCGATCGTCACCGGACCTTTCTGTGCCTCGAGCAGCAACTCGCCGAAGCGGGTCTTGGCCTCCTTGGCCGACATGGTGCGCATCGTCGTCACCCCGACAGGATCACTTCGATCAAAATAACCACCTTCGCTCACTGCCGCAACGTGGCGCCGCACTGCTTGGCGGCCGCGGCGACGATCTTCTGGGCGATCGGCTCGATGTCGCTCTCGTCCAGCGTCCTTTCCTTCGACTGCAGCCGCACCGCGATCGCCAGCGACTTCTTGCCGGCCCCGATTCGGTCACCCTCGTAGAGGTCGAAGATCTCGACGTCGCGCACGAGCTTCTTTTCGGCGCCCTTCACCGCGCGCAGCAATTGTTCCGCCGGCACGTCCCGATCGACGACGAAGGCGAAATCGCGATCCACCGCCGGATAGGGCCACTGCTCCAGGGGCGGCCGGCTCTTGCCGCTGCGCTGTTTGGGCTTGGGCAGCAGGTCGAGGTCGATCTCGAAAGCCGCGACCGGTCCCTCGAGATCGAAGAGCCCGGCGATGCGCGGGTGAATCTCGCCGAAGCTCGCCAGCACGTTGGGTCCGAGCGCCAGCACGCCGGCCCGGCCCGGGTGATACCAGGCGGGTGGCTCGGCGCGGCACTGCAGCGCCTCGGCCTTCAGGCCGGCGGCACTCAGCGCGGCCAATGCATCGGCCTTGACGTCGAAGGCGTCGACCGGCCGGCGCGGCTGCGCCCAGCCGCGGCCGACGGCATCACCGTAGCGCACGCCGGCCACCGCCCGCACCTCCTCACCCGGCTGCCCGCCGGTGTAGCGCGCGCCGAGCTCGAAGAGCGCGCCCGACTCGCGCTTGCGCGCCCGGTTGCGGGCGGCCGCCGCCAGGAGATTGGGCAGCAGCGATGGGCGCATGACCGAGAGCTCGCTCGAGATCGGGTTCTTCAGGCGCACGGGTTCGCCGGCCCCGAAAGCCCGTGCGTGCTCCTCGGGCAGGAACGACCAGGTCATCGTCTCGGCCAGGCCCGCCGCGGCCACCGCCCGGCGAACGGCGCCCCGGCGCCGCTGCTCGGCCGAGAGCACGCCGGTATTGACCGCTTCGGTGCGGGTCACCGCAACCGGCGGTATGTGATCGTAGCCCAGCAAGCGGGCCAGTTCCTCGACGATGCAGGCGGGCGTCGAAACGTCGTGACGCCAGGAAGGCGGCGTCACGGTCCAGACCTCGGGACCGCCCTCGACGGCGAATCCGAGTGCGCGCAGATAGGTCTCCATCTGCTGCGGCTCGAGCGTGATCCCGGCCAGACGCGGCAGTTGTGCCGCCTCGAAGGTGATCGGCGGGTGGGTCGCGGGTGGTCCGCCCATGACGACGGGCGCCCCCGCATCGCCGCCGCAAAGATCGAGGATCAGTCGGGTGCCATATTCCACGCCCGCCATGACGAAAGCCGGATCGAGGCCGCGCTCGAAGCGGGTGCGCGCATCGCTGTCGATGCCCAGTTTGCGTCCCGTGCGTGCGGTGCGTACCGGATCGAAGAGCGCGACCTCGAGCAGCACGTTGCGCGTCGTCTCGGTGCAGCCGCTTGCTTCGCCGCCCATGATGCCGCCGAGCCCCTGCGGGCCGGCCTCGTCGGCGATCACCGTCATGCTCTCGTCGAGCTCGTAGGTGCGCTCGTCCAGAGCGGCGAGCCGCTCTCCCGGCCGGGCAAAGCGCAAGGTGAGGTCGCCCTCGAGCGCGTCGGCGTCGAAGACGTGCAGCGGCCGGTTCATCTCGATCATCACATAATTGGTGATGTCGACCAGCGCCGAGATCGGCCGCAGCCCGATCGCTTCGAGCCGCTCGCGCATCCAGGCGGGACTGGGGCCGTTGGTCACGCCGCGGATGATCCGGCCGACGAACATCGGACAGGCATTCTCGTCGCCCGGCGGAAAATCGCCGCGGATGGCGGGACCGGCCGGCCCCGTCGAGGATACCGGCTCGATCTCGGGCGGCACGAAGCGGCCGATGCCGGCGGCCGCGAGATCGCGGGCGATACCGAGAATGCCGAAGCAATCGGCGCGATCGGGGGTCAGGGCGACGTCGAAGACCGGGCCTTCGATTCCCAGTGCCGCCGCGGCCGGCGTGCCGACCTCGAACGGCGTGTCGAGCTCGATGATCCCCTCGTGATCCTGGCCGACGCCGAGCTCGCGCGCCGAGCAGAGCATGCCCTGGCTCTCCACGCCGCGGATCGTGCTGCGCTTGAGCGCGAGACCGGTGGCCGGAATGACCGAACCTTCGGGCGCATAGATGCCGATCAGGCCCGTCCTCGCATTGGGAGCGCCGCAGACGATCTGCTTGGGCCCGTCCTTCGTCTCGACGTCGCAGACCCGAAGACGATCGGCGTCGGGATGCTGGCGCGCCTCGACCACGCGGGCGACGGTGAACGGTGTCAGCGCCGTGGTCCGGTCCAAGACCGCCTCGACCTCGAGGCCGAGTGCCGTCAGTGCGGCTGCGATCTCCTGCGCATCCGCCCCGGTGTCGAGGAAGCGCTTCAGCCAGGGGAGCGTGAACTTCATCGGGAGAGCCCGCCGAAGGTGGTGGGGACGTCGAGCGGCGCGAAGCCGTACTGTCCGATCCAGGCCAGATCGCCGTCGAAGAAGGTGCGCAGGTCGGGGA
>JAGREO010000088.1 GCA_020446525.1 Geminicoccaceae bacterium
AGTGGTCGCCCAGATAGTCGCCGTGATCGGAGGTGAGCACGATCATCGTGTCGGCCAGCCGGCCGCTCGCCTCGAGATGGTCGAGCAGGCGGCCGAAATGATGGTCGCACTGGGCGATCAGGCCCATATAGGCCGGGATCACCCTGGCGCGGACCTCGTCGCGGGCGAAGGCGCGGCCGATCGTCGAGTTGGCGAAGGCGCGGTGGATCGGGTGCCAGGTCGCCCGTTCGCGTTCGTCGCGGATCGCCGGCTGGACGTCGGCCGGGCCGTAGAGCGCGTGCCACGGCGCCGGGACGATATAGGGCCAGTGCGGCTTGATGTAGGAGAGGTGGCAGAGCCAGGGCCTGTCGCTCGTGGCCCGCTCGTCGAGAAACGCGATGGCGCGGTCGGTCAGCCAGGGCGTCTCGCTCTCCTCCTCGCGGATGTTGGCCGGCCTCGCGGCGTTGCGCATGAACCAGCCCGAAGCGATGGCGCCCCCTTCGTCGATGCCGGCATTGGCGAAATCGGCCCAGGGATTGGCCGAAGGATAGCCCCGTTCCTTCAACCATTCATTGTAGGGCGACCGCCGGCGGTCATAGAAGCCGTCCGGGCCCTCGGCCCAGAGACCGTCGTCGCGCTCGATCACGTCGAAGCCGCATTCGGCGAGCCGGGCGCCGATGATGCCCCCGGTGTCGAGCCCGAGCCGCGCCATGCCCTCGAGATCGGCGCGCATGTGGGTCTTGCCGACGAGAAAGGCGTCCATGCCGGCCCGCCGCAGATGATCGCCCAGGGTCTGCTCGCCCACCTTGAGCGGGTAGTTGTTCCAGGCCGCACCGTGCGAGCTGACGTAGCGGCCGGTATAGAAGCTCATCCGCGAGGCGCCGCAGACGGGCGACTGGACATGAGCGTTGCCGAAGCGCACGCCCATGGCCGCCAGGCGGTCGAAATTCGGTGTCTTCAGCGCCGGATGGCCGGCGCAGCCGAGATAGTCGTGGCGCAACTGGTCGTACATCACGAAGAGTATGCTGGTGACCCGCCGCGCCACGGCTCGTCTTTCCCGGCTTCGTCGCGCCTCAGCCCCCGTTCGCGCCGGCCTTGTACCAGGCGATGATCATCGCCCGTTCCTCGGGCTCGATGAAGGAGACGTTGGCCGGCGGCATGGCGTGGCTGATTCCGGCCTGCAGGTAGATCTCCCGCGCGTGCGCCGCCACGTCGCGCTCGCTCTCCAGCACCACGCCCTTGGGCGGATGCGGCATGCCCTCCCACATCGGCTCCGCCGCATGGCACATCGAGCAGCGCCCGAGCACCGTGCCGTAGACCTCCTCGAAACCCTCGGCCTCGACGAAGCGCGTCTGGGCGGGGGAGAGCGTCGCCTGCTCCTCGGCCTCGGCGGGCGCGGTGCCGGGGAAGGTCGAGAGCCAGACGATGACGAGGAAGATCACCGCGGTGGCGCCCCAGGTCCAGACCGGGTTGCCGCCCCTGGCGTGCATGGTGTTGAAATAGTGCCGGATGGTGACGCCCATCAGGAACACCAGCGAGGCGATGATCCAGTTGTACTCGGTGGCGAACACCAGCGGATTGTGGTTGGAGAGCATCAAGAAGAGGACCGGCAGCGTCAGGTAGTTGTTGTGGGTCGAGCGCTGCTTGGCGACCTTGCCGTATTTGGGATCGGGCGTGCGGCCGGCCTTGAGATCCTCGACCACGATCTTCTGGTTGGGGATGATCAGGAGGAAGACGTTGCCGGTCATGATGGTGGCGGTGAAGGCGCCCAGATGCAGCAGCGCCGCGCGGCCGGTGAACACCTGGGTGTAGGCCCAGGCCATGACCACCAGCACCACGAAGAGGAACAGCATCAGCTTGGTGTTGTCGTCGCCGAACTTGCTCTTGCAGACCAGATCGTAGGCGACCCAGCCGAGCCCGATCGAGCCGAGCGAGATCAGGATGCCGGCCCATGCCGGAATGTCGAGGACGTTGGGGTCGACGAGATAGAGGTCGGCGCCGACGTAATAGACGAGGCAGAGCAGGGTGAAGCCGGAGATCCAGGTCCAGTAGCTCTCCCACTTGAACCAGGTCAGATGCTCGGGCATCCGCTCGGGCGCCACCATGTATTTCTGGATGTGATAGAAACCGCCGCCGTGGACCTGCCATTCCTCGCCGGTGGCACCGGGCGGCAGATGCGGGACCTTGGTCAGGCCGAGATCGAGGGCGATGAAGTAAAAGGACGAGCCGATCCAGGCGATCGCGGTGATGACGTGCAGCCAGCGCACGCCGAACGCGGCCCAGTCGACGAAGACGGCCCATTCGAACATTCGTTTTCCTCCCGGTTCGTGGTGCGGCGCATACTGCACCGCCGCCGGCCGGCACGATAGGCCCCGAGTTGGCCGAGGACTTTCAATGATTACGAAAAAATCATAACGTGATCGCCATGACCTATGTGAGCAGCCTGCGCCTGTTCCTGCGCGTCTACGAACTGGGCAGCATGTCGGCGGCGGCGCGCCAGCTCCGTGTCTCTCCCGCGGTCGCCTCGGCGCGCATCGCCGAACTGGAGCGCCAGTTGAACGTGCGGCTGTTCAACCGCACGACCCGCCAGCTCCAGCCGACCGAGCACGGCCACATCTTCAAGGAGGGCGCCGCGCGCATCCTCGAGGCGATCGAAGAGGCCGAGGCCGCCGTGGCCGACGTGGCGCAGAACCCCCGCGGCTCGATCTACGTCGCCGCCCCGCTCGGCGTCGGCCGGCAGTTCATCGCGCCGGCCGTGCCTTCCTTCAAGGACCTCTACCCCGACATCGACGTGCGCCTGCGCCTCTCCGACCGGCGGATCGACATCACCGCCGAAGGGCTCGACGTGGCCTTCGTGCTCGGCCTGCTCGAGGATTCCTCGATGCGGGTGCGCAGCGTGGCCGAGTGCCCGAGGGTGCTCTGCGCCTCGCCGGCCTATGTCGCCCGCCGCGGCATGCCGGCCGACGGACGGGCGCTGGTCGAGGACCGGCACGCCTGCCTGCAGCTGCGGTTCCCGGGCGCACCCGAATTCCAGTGGACGCTGACGACACCGGTGGGCCCGCTCAAATTCGACGTGACCGGGCCCTTCGAATCCGACGACGGCGAAGTTTTGACGGCCTGGGCGCTGGATGGCCGCGGCATCGTCAACAAGCCCGTCTTCGCCGTCGCGAAACACCTCGAGAGCGGTGCGCTGGTGCCGGTGGCGACCGCCGATCCGCCGATCCCGGTGCAGCTCGCCTGCCTCTATCCGCACAAGCGGCGGCAGGATCCCAAGATCCGCCTCTTCATCGATTTCATGGTCGACCGCTGCCGCGCCGAGCTGGCGGCGCTGCAGTGGCAGGGCGAAAACGGTCTTTCGCGAGTTTCTTGAAAGTCGCATCCTGCCGGCCGCGCTATCTGTCGGGCGCGGTACGGAAAAGCACGAAAAAGGCGAGAGGAACGGGTCGTGAAACGTTATCCGAGGGACATGCAGGGCTACGGGCCGACGCCGCCCGATCCGCACTGGCCGAAGGACGCCGCCATCGCGGTGCAGTTCGTCGTCAATTACGAGGAGGGCGGCGAGAACAACGTGCTGCACGGCGATCCCGCCTCCGAAGCCTTCCTCTCGGAGATCGTCGGTGCCGCGGCATGGCCGAACCAGCGCCACTGGAACATGGAATCGATCTACGAATATGGCGCGCGGGCCGGCTTCTGGCGGCTGCACCGCCTGTTCACCAGGGCCCAGGTACCCGTCACGGTCTATGGCGTGGCGACCGCGCTCGCGCGATCGCCGGCGCAGGTCGAGGCGATGCAGGCGGCGGACTGGGAGATCGCCTCGCACGGCCTCAAATGGATCGAATACAAGGATTACGAGCCCGAAAGGGAGCGCGCCGACATGCAGGCGGCCATCCGCCTGCACGAAGAGGTCACCGGCGAGCGGCCGCAGGGCTGGTATACCGGCCGCTGCTCGGCGCGCACGGTCGATCTGGTGAGCGAGGAAGGCGGCTTCGCCTATGTCGCCGACAGCTATGCCGACGACCTGCCCTACTGGCACGAATGCGACGGCCGTACGCAACTGGTCGTACCCTACACCCTCGACGCCAACGACATGCGCTTCGCCACGCCCCAGGGTTTCAACACCGGCGAGCACTTCTTCTCCTACCTCAAGGACAGCTTCGACGTCCTCTACGAGGAGGGGCTGGCCGGGTCGCCCAAGATGATGTCGATCGGCCTGCACTGCCGGCTGATCGGCCGGCCCGGCCGGGTGCTCGGGCTCAAGCGTTTCATCGACTATTGCAAACAGCACGAGCGGGTCTGGTTCGCCCGGCGCATCGACATCGCCCGGCACTGGCACGCCCACCATCCGCCCAAGGCCGACCGCGTCCGGCCGTCCTGCATGTGCAAGGAGGACTTCGTCGCCCGCTTCGGCTCGGTCTTCGAGCATTCGCCCTGGATCGCCGAGCGCGCCTTCGACGCCGAGCTGTCCCCGGCCAACGACACGGCGCACGGCGTGCACGCGGCGCTGGTGCGCGTCTTCCGCAACGCCTCGCCGGAGGAGCGGCTGGCGGTGCTGCAGGCCCACCCCGATCTGGCGGGCAAGCTCGCCGCGGCCAAACGCCTGACCGCCGAATCCACCGCCGAGCAGGCCTCGGCCGGGCTCGACGCGCTGACCGACGAGGAGAAGGCGACCTTCACCCGCCTCAACGACCGCTACACCGAACGCTTCGGCTTTCCGTTCATCATCGCCGTCAAGGGACGCACCAAGGACGAGATCCTGCGGGCCTTCGAGACGCGTGTGGAAAACGACCGCGACACCGAATTCGCCACGGCCTGCCGGCAGGTCGAGCGTATCGCCCTCCTGCGGCTCGAAGGGATGTTGCCCGCATGACCAGCTACCACGTGCCCAAAGGCGGCCTGCCGCCCGAGACGGATCTGCTGAGCGGCCGCGCCGTCTTCACCGAGGCCTATGCCGTCATCCCCCGAGGCGTGATGACCGACATCGTCACCAGCCTGCTGCCCGGCTGGGAGAAGACCCGGGCCTGGATCATCGCCCGGCCGCTCACCGGCTTCGCCGAGACCTTCTCGCAGTATCTGATGCAGGTGGCACCGGGGGGCGGCAGCGACCGGCCGGAGGACGAGGCGGGGGCCGAGGGCGTGCTGTTCGTCACCGGCGGCGCGTTGACGCTCGAGGTCGCCGGCCGGACCCACCGCATGCAGCCGGGCGGCTACGCCTATCTGCCCCCCGACAGCGGCTGGCGGGTGCGCAACGAGGGTGCCGGCAATGCGGACTTCCACTGGATCCGCAAATTCTATCAGCCGGTCGAAGGCCTCGATCCGCCCGAACCGCTGGTCACCAGCGAGCGGGAGATCGCGCCGACGCCGATGCCCGACACCGAGGGCCGCTGGGCGACCACGCGGTTCGTCGACCCGGCCGACCTGCGCCACGACATGCACGTCACCATCGTCACCTTCGCACCCGGCGGGGCCATCCCCTTCATGGAGACCCACGTCATGGAGCACGGCCTCTTCGTGCTCGAGGGCAAGGCCGTCTACCGCCTCAACCGCGACTGGGTGGAGGTCGAGGCCGGCG
>JAGREO010000089.1 GCA_020446525.1 Geminicoccaceae bacterium
CGCGCAGCAGGCCGGCGAACTGGTATTCGCTCATGGTGTCGGGCACCGGCGTCACGGCGGCCAGCGTCGTGCCCGGATCGGCGCCGAGCACGGCCGCCGCCGGCAGCGGCGCGCGCTTCTCGGCGGCCCAGCGGCGGTGATGCTGGGCACCGCCGCGATGCTTGAGCCAGCGCATGACGGTGCGCCGGCGGTCGAGCACCTGCATGCGGTAGACGCCCAGATTGAAGCCGTCTTCGCGGGCTCCGGTCGGGCCCTTCGTGACCACCAGCGGCCAGGTGATCAGCGGGGCCGGCTCGCCCGGCCAGCAGGTCTGGATCGGCAGCGCCCCGAGATCGATCTCGTCGCCGCGCAGCACCACCTCCTGACACGGTGCCTTTCCCACGGTCTTCGGCTTCATCGACAGGGCCGCCTTCATCAAAGGCGCCATCTCCAGCGCGTCCCTGAAGCTCTCGGGCGGCTGCGGCTGGCGGAAGAAGGCGAGCATCCGGCCCACGTCGCGCAGTTCGTGCGGCTCGCGGCCCATCCCCCAGGCGACCCGCTCGATCGTGCCGAAGAGGTTGGCCAGAAGCGGCATCGCGTGGCCTTCGACGTTCTCGAACAGCACCGCCGGCCCGCCCTCGGCCAGAAGCCGGGTCTGGATCTCGGTGATCTCGAGCACCGGCGAGACCGGCTCGCGCACCCGCCGCAGCCGGCCGCGGGCTTCGAGGTGATCGATGAACTCCCGCAGCGAGGCGAACGAGGTCATGCGGTGCCGGCGCGATCAGCGCTCGCGCAGGGCATGGGCGCGGGCCTTGAGGATCGGCTTGAGGATATAGTCCATCACCGTCTTCTCGCCGGTGATGACGTCGATCTCGGCGGTCATGCCCGGGATGATCTGCAGCGGCTTTTCCTCGCTGCCGAGATAGTTGCGTCCGGTACGCACCCGCACCCGGTAGAAGCTCTCGCCACGCTCGTCGGTGATGGTGTCGGCGCTGATCTGCTCGACCTCGGCCTCGAGCCCGCCATAGATCGAGTAATCATACGCGGTGATCTTGACCGTGGCCGGCAGGCCGGGGCGCAGGAACGCGATGTCGGCCGGCCGCACCTGCGCCTCGACCAGCAGCGAATCCTCGAGCGGCACGATCTCGACCAGATCGGCGCCCGGCTGGATGACGCCGCCGATGGTGTTGAAGTGCAGTTCCTTGACCGTGCCGCGCACCGGTGAGCGGACCTCGGTGCGGCGCACGCGATCCTCGCCGGCGACGATCGTCTCCCTGATGCCGGCGAGCTCGCTGCGGCGCATGTTGAGGTCGCGCTGGGCTTCGGCGCGAAAGGTGCTGTAGGCGCTCTCGATGCGCTGCTTGGCCTCGCGCATCGCCGTCTCGACCCGCGGCACGGCCAGCCGGGTCTGCTCGAGCTGGCCCTTGAGGTCGTTGACCACCCGCTGCAGCTTGAGCAGCTCGGACTGGGCCACCACGCGCTTCTCGGCCAGCGGGGCGGTGATCGCCAGCTCCTTGGCGGCGAGCGCGTGCGACCGCTCGAACTGGTCGAGCTGGACCTTGAGCTCGGCCAGCTCCTGCTCGCGCTGGCGGGCCTGGGAGCGAAGGATCTCGAGCTGCAGGTCGAGTTCCTCCTGGCGCCGGTTCATCAGTTGCAATTCGCTCTCGGCCAGATCGCGGGCCTCGCTCATCACCTCGGGCGGAAAATCGACGGCTGTTTCGGTGATCTCGGCCTCCAGCCGGGCGATGCTCGCCACGAGCGAGAGATAGCGCGCCTTCTGCTCGCGATAGTCGCTGGCAGCACGGATATTGTCGATCCGCATCAGAACCTGGCCTTCCTCGACCACCGCACCCTCGCGGACCATCAGCTCGGCGACGATGCCGCCTTCGAGGTTCTGCACCACCTGGGTCTGGCGCGACGGGATGACCTTGCCGGTGCCGCGGGTCACCTCGTCGAGCCTGGCCCATGCGGCCCACGAGCCCAGCACGACGAACACGAGGACGATGGTCGCCAGCAGGACGTGCGAGAAGAGCCTGGGGCGAAGCTCGGCCGTCGAATAGAAATCGGCGGTCGTCCGGTGCGCCTCTTTGGCCTTGCGCACCTTGCCCGCCGCCCCCGCCTCGCGTCTCGTCAGCGCCATCTGTTCCCATCCTCGTGCAAGCGGCTCGCTCGTGCGCGGCAGCCCCCCTCGACCGGAGCCCCGCAGCCGGAACCCCTCAGCCGGAACCCTTGAGCTGGCCCGCCGCCAGCGCCTGAAGCACCTTGTCGCGCGGTCCGTCGGCCACCAGGGCACCATTGTCGAGAATGATCACCCGGTCGACCAGACTCAAGAGCGAGGCGCGATGGGTGACCAGAACCAGCGTGCGGCCGTCGAGTTCGGCGCTCAGCCTGTTCTTCAGCCGGGCTTCCGAGCCGTTGTCCATGGCGCTGGTCGGCTCGTCGAGGATCAGGATCGGCGGATCGAGCAGGAGCGCGCGGGCCACGGCGATCGCCTGGCGCTGGCCGCCCGAAAGCTGCTCGCCGCGCTCGCCCACCGGCATGTCGTAGCCCGAGGGGTGGCGGGCGACGAACTGCTCGACGCCGGCCACCGAGGCCGCCCGCAGCAGGGCGCCGTCGTCGGCCAGCGGCGCGCCCATGGTGATGTTCTCGCGGATCGTGCCCTGGAACAGGAACACGTCCTGCGGCACGCAGCCGATGTTGCGCCGCAGATCGGCCGGGTCGATCTGCCGGACGTCGGTGCCGTCGACCAGCACGGCGCCGGTCTGCGGCTCGTAGAGACCCAGGATCAGCTTCTCGATCGTCGTCTTGCCCGAGCCGATCCGGCCGATCAGCGCCACCCGCTCGCCCGGCTGGATGCGGAAGGACACGTCGGCGAGCGCCGGCAGCTTCTGGTTCGGATAGCTCAAGGAGACGTTCTTGAACTCGATCGCGCCCTTGAAGTCGCGGCGGTCGACGAAGCGCCGGCCGGCCGGCCGCTCGACCTCGAGATCCATCAGCTTGTCGAGGGTCTGATAGGAGGTCCGCGCCTGGTGCAGCCGGGTGAGCAGGCCGGCCACCTGGCCGAGCGGCGCCATGGCGCGCCCGGAGATGATGGTGGCGGCGATCAGGGCGCCCACGGTCATCAGCCCCTCGCCGATCTGATGGACGCCGACGATGATGACGCCCACGGTCACCAGATTGGTCGCGAGTGCGGCGAAATTGACGGTGATCGAGGAGAGCAGACGGGCCTGGTTGCCCGATTTGGCGGTGGCGGCGACGAAGCCTTCCCACGCCCGCTGGATGCGGCCTTCGGCGCCGATCGACTTGATCGTCTCGAGGCCGTTGATCGCTTCCACCAGCACGCCGTGCTTCTGCGCCGATTCGCGCACCGTCCGCTTGACGATCCGGTTGAGCGGCAGTTGCAGCAGCAGGCCGACGATCAGCACCAGCGGCACGGCCACGGCCGGCACGACCGCCACCGGCCCGCCGATGTACCAGACGATGGCGATGAAGAAGACCACGAAGGGCAGGTCGACGAGCGTCGTGACGGTGGCCGAGGTGAAGAATTCGCGCAGGCTCTCGAACTCGCGCAGATTGTTGGCGAAGGCGCCGGCCGAGGGCGGACGGGCGGTCATCTTGATGCCCAGCACCTGATGGAAGATCGACGAGGCCAGCCGCACGTCGGTCACGCGGCCGGCGGCGTCGATGAAATAGCCGCGCAGGGTCTTCAAAAGAAAGTCGAAGGCGAAGACGATGGTCACGCCGAGTGCCAGCACCCAGAGCGTGTCGATGGCGTTGTTGGGCACAACCCGGTCGTAGACGTTCATCACGAAGAGCGGGCTCGCCAGGGCGAAGAGGTTGATGACGACGGCGGCGATCAGCACCTCGCCATAGACCGGCCACTGCGTGAACAGCGTCGACCAGAACCAGTGCCGGCCGCTCTCCGCCTGCAGCTCGCGCGCCCGCTGCTCGTAGGCGAGCTCGGGCCGGGCGAAGACGGCGAAACCGGCATAGAGCGGGGCGATCTCGTCGCGCGCCAGCACGCTCACGCCGCGGCCGGCCTCGGGCAGCACCACCTGCAGGTCGCCGCGCGCATCCTTGCCGATCAGCACGCAGGCGCGGCGCTCGTCGAGCAGCAGGATGCAGGGCAGCGAGGTCTCGTGGATGTCGTCGAGCGGGCAGCGGACGAGGCGGGCCGAAAGGCCGGCGCGCGCCGCCGCACGCTCGACGAGGGCCGGCGTCAGCAGCCCGTCCTCGAGCGGCAGCCCGGCACGCATCGCGTCGGCCGAGGTCGGGTGGTCGAGCAGTTGGGCGAGGATTTCCAGAGCCGAGAGCAGCGGGTCCAGCGCCGCCTTGTGGGCCTGGCGGATCTGCCAGCCCGACGTGCCGTCGCCGATCGGCTCGACATCGCCCGTGCCGGCCGTCCGACGATCACCGATCCGGTCGGCCTCGCGGGCGAGCGTGCCGCCGGGCGATGCCGGGTGCGCGGCTGTCGTCGTGTCGGCCATGCGGCGATAGCTCCAGTCCTGTGCTGCGTGCCCGTCCGGCCGGCGCATCCGCCCGCTCCGCACGCACTCGATCCGCTCCGGTCACGCGCCGGAGGGCCGCCGGCAGCGAACGGTGCCGATGCCGCGAACTCAACCGCAAAATCAACCATAGTGCGATTTTCGGCAAGAGTTATATGCAGATGCTGGCGATCGCGGAGTGTACGGCGCAAGGCGAATTTTGCAAGGCGAGGGCAAAAAAACAACAGGCCCGGAACCCTCCCGGATCCACCCGGGATTTCCATTGACGATGCGGGGGCCAAACGATATCACAACGCCTGCCTTTCCAAGGATTCCTCTGGATTTCCGCGGGCTTCGTAGAAAATTGGCGGATGGACACATGCAGATGACGAGCGCAGCCGCAGTGCTGAAACGGTGGGCGTTGGCGTCCCTCTTGACTTCTACGGCACTGGGCGGCGCGACCGGCGCACATGCGGCCTCGCTGATGGAATCGGTCCGTTTGTCGCTGCAGACCAACCCCGAGATCGGGGTGGTCAAGGCCGATCGCCATGCGGTCGATATGGAGCTGCGGCAGGCCCGGGCGGGATATCTACCCCAAGTTGACCTCCGCGGCGCCGTCGGCCCGGAATATTCCGACAATCCATCGACCCGCAGTCGCGCCTTCACCGACGGCGACGGCAGCCAGACCCTTTTTCGCAAAGAGGCGCAACTGAGCCTCTCGCAGATGCTGTTCGACGGCTTCGCCACCTCCTCGGAGGTCGAGCGCCAGCGGGCCCGTGTCGACAGCGCCGCCTATCGCGTAAACGAGGCGGCCGAGTTCATCGGCCTGAACGCCATCGAGGCGCATCTCGACGTGCTGCGCAACGCCACCATCGTCGAGCTCAACGAGCGCAACATCGAGCAGCACGAGCGCATCCTGGGTCAGGTGGGCGAGCTCGAGCGCAACGGCCGTGGCGACATCGCCGACGTCCGCCAGGCCGAGAGCCGGGTGGCCCGGGCGCGCGAAAATCTCGCCATCAGCCGCGGCAACTACGCCGATTCGCTCGCCACCTACCAGCGTGTGGTCGGTACCGCGCCGGGCGAGCTCGACGAGGCCGACGCGCCGGTCGCGGCCATTCCGCCGGGGCCGGACGATGCGGCGACCCTCGCTTCGGTGAACAGCCCGACCGTGCTGATCGCCGCCGCCGACGCCGACGTCGCCGCCGCCGAACTGCGCGGCGCGCGCAGCGGTTTCTATCCCCGCTTCGATCTGGAGATGGGGGCCTTCGCCGGCGAGGACATCGACGGCGTCGAGGGCAACAATGTCGATGCTTCGGCTCTTCTGGTGATGCGCTACAACGTCTTTCGCGGCGGTGCCGACATGGCGCTCGAGCGCGAGGCGTTCCATCGGGTCAACGAGTCGCGTGCCAATCTGGCGCGGGCCCGGCGCACCGCCGAGGAAGAGGCGCGCATCTCCTACAACGCCCTGATCACCGCGCGCGCGAGGACCGAGGCGCTCGGCGGCAAGGCCGAGGCGCAGCGCCGTACCCGGGACGCCTATGCCAGCCAGTTCGAGATCGGCCAGCGCGATCTGCTCGACGTGCTCGACTCCGAGAACGAGCTGTTCCTCGACCGGGTCAATCTGGTGACCGCCGAACTGACCGAGCAGTTCGCCGTCTATCGCGTGCTCGCGGTGATCGGCCAGTTGCTCGACACGCTCGACGTGGCCCGACCGCGCGAGCACATTTCCATCTACCGCTCGGCCGACGACGTGCAGACCCCTGTCGAGGTGGACGAGAAGACCGAGATGCTCGAATCGCCGCGCGCCCTGCCGCGGCTCTTGCGCAGCCCCGAAGCCGGTGCGCCGCCGGCCGACCTGCCGGACGCGTCCGAGGCCACCGGCCGCTCCGTGCCGCAGGCGGCCCTCGACACGCCGGCCGACACCTCGCTGGCGATGGCGCCCGAGCAGAAGAGCGCGCCCGCAGCGTCCTACGAGAGCTTCGGCTCGTTCTGGCGGGCGATGGTCGGCGAGACGGCCCCTGCCGGAGAGGCCCCGATCCGGGAGGCCGAAGCCGTGGAACCGGCGACCGGAGAGACGGTCACGCCGGCCGCGAGCTATGCGAGCGGGCCGGTCGCCGATTCCGGGCCGGCGGAATATGCCGATTTCAACAGCTTCTTCGCTTCGGTGTTCGGCGACGGTGTCGATCACGGCGAGGCGGTGTCGGTCACCGCGACGGCGGCCGAGCCGGTGGCAGCACCCGCCGAGCCCGAGCCGCTCTCGCGCTTCGACGACGTGCGCGCCCGGAGCTTCGCGTCGGGCGCCGGTTCCCCGGGCCAGCCCGCGTCCTACGACAGTCTCGACAGCTTCCTCGACAGCGTCTTCGGCAGCGGTACCGCCGCGCGTTAGAATTTTCGGGTATTCGCCGGACGTTCATCGATCGTTAAGGGCGGCGTGCTAGGGTCCATCGATTGCCGACGACCGTCGGCATGGGACCGGCAAGCTCTGGTGATCCGACGATGAGCGACGAACGGACGGCTGCGGGCGGTGTGCATCAGCCCGATTATCCCGAACTGCAGGAACTGGCCGCGGGTCTGCTGAACGACCGGGCGTCCTCGTCGTTCGATGCGGCGGCACCGGTCGATGCGGTCGCCGACGCACCCTCGGGGATCCGGCTGCATCTGGCGGATCTGCTGTCGGACGATGCCGGCGAGCTGCTTCTCGAGGGCTTCGGGCCGGTCGAGCTGATCGCCGAGGAGGGGGTGGCCGGGCACGGTCTGGCGCCGGCGCACGTCATGGCTTCCGGCGAGGACGTGTCGGGCTTCGGCTTCGTGACGCTCGCCGGCGGGACCATGATCTACTTCTCGCCGGACATCGATCTGTCGGTCGCACCGCCCGACGCTTCGTGATCGGCGGTGCTCCGAGCTTTCGCGCGGCTTCGCGGTCGTCCGGTGCCGAAGTCTTCGCCTGCGGTTGCGCCGGCCGATCGCGACGGAGTCGGGTGCTTCACCGCGGTGTCGTTGCGAAAAACGCCGCTGGTGCCGGAATCTCGCGTTTTTCGGTGGCGATGAAGCGTTTCTGCAACTAGACGTATGAATGCATCATCACGTTCTCGGAGAACCAGCGGGGTGGCTTCAGCAGCGTCCGGCGCGACCGAGCCGAAGCGGCCGGTCGTCTTGTGCATCCTCGACGGCTGGGGCCATCGCGAGGAGCGGGCGCACAATGCGGTGGCGCTGGCGGACACACCGGTGGTCGACCGGCTGGCCCGTACCTGTCCGTCCTCTCTGCTGCGCACCGACGGTCCGTTCGTCGGCCTGCCCGAGGGACAGTTCGGCAATTCCGAAGTCGGTCACATGACGCTCGGTGCCGGCCGTGTGGTGATGCAGGAGCTGCCGCGCATCGACGCGGCGCTGGCGGACGGCACGCTCGCCGCCTCGACGCCGTTCCGCCGCTTCGTCGACGGCGCGGGCGAGGGCCGGGGCCGGGTGCACGTCCTGGGCCTGCTCTCCCCCGGCGGCGTCCACGCGCATCAGCGGCATCTGGCGGCGATCGTCGCGCGGCTGGCGGAGGCCGGGCTCGAGAGCGTGCTGCATCTCTTCTTCGACGGTCGCGACACCGCACCCTCGATCGCCGACGATTGTCTCGAGAGGCTGCGCGCGGATCTGGCCGGTGTCGGCGCCTGGTCGATCGGCAGCGGTGCCGGGCGCTACTATGCCATGGATCGGGACCGCCGCTGGGAGCGGGTGTCGCCGGTCTACGACGCGATCGTCGCAGGCGAGGGCCCCAGGGTCGCCGACGCGGAGGCGGGGATCGCGCGGGCGCGTGCGGCGGGACGGACGGACGAGTTCGTCGAGCCCTTCGTGGTCGAGGGCTACGAGGGTGTCGCCGAGGGCGATGCGCTGATCTGCGTCAATTTCCGTGCCGACCGGGTGCGGCAGCTGATGCGGGCGCTGACGATGCCGGACTTCGACGGCTTTACCCGTGAACGTGTCCCGCGCTGGTCGGCCGCCGCCGGCATGACCCGCTATGCCGACGATCTCGACGAGGTGCTGATCACGCTCTTCCCGCCGGCCTCGCTGGATGCCATGCTGGGCGAGGTGATCGCCGCCTGCGGCGGCCGGCAGTTGCGGGCCGCGGAAACCGAGAAATACCCGCACGTCACCTTCTTCTTCAATGGCGGGCGCGAAGAGCCCTTCGAGGGAGAAGAGCGCATCCTGGTGCCGTCGCCCAAGGTCGCGACCTATGATCTGCAACCGGAAATGTCGGCCGATGCGCTCACCGATCGGGTCACCGAGGCGATCGAGGGCGGTGATTTCACCTTCGTGCTGGTGAATTACGCCAATCCGGACATGGTCGGCCACACGGGCGACGAGGACGCGGCACGGCGCGCCGTCGAGACCGTCGATCGCTGCCTCGGCCGGTTGATGGAGGCCGTCGGGCGCAAGGGCGGCCGGATGCTGGTGACCGCCGATCACGGCAATTGCGAGATGATGGTCGACCCGAAGACCGGCGCGCCGCACACCGCGCATACGCTGCAGCCCGTCGACTGCCGATTGGTCTTCGCCGATCCCGCCTTGTCGCTCCGCGACGGCGGTCTGGCCGACGTCGCGCCGACCCTTCTCGAGCTCCTCGCCCTCGACCAGCCGGCATCGATGACCGGCCGGAGCCTTCTTCGGCGCGGGGACGGCTGATGGCGGCAGGGTTACGGGCGATTGGTGTGCGCGTCGCTGCGAGGCGCCCGCGGAGGTGCGTGGTGACGGCGCGTGTCGGGCTCGTCCTCTGGTTCTTCCTCCTCGCCCCGGCGCTGGTGCCGGTGCGGACCGCCGATGCCGCCATGCGGCCGATCGGGAACCGGACGGAGCTGGCGAGGCTCGTGCTCGGCCTCGACGTCGAGCGGGCGGCACGCCGGCAGATGGTCGAGCGTATCGCCGTCGAGCGGGCCCGGCTGGCGGAGGATCGTGCTTCGGCCGCAGCGGCGCTCGAAGGGCGGCATCTCGACGGCGCGCGGGCGAAGGAGCATCTGCAGAATGTGAGCGCCGCCCGGCGGACGGCGGCGCAGGAGCACGCGCAGGCGCGCGCGCGGGTGGCCTCGCTCGAGGATGCGCTCAAGGCCGCGGCGGGCGCGCTTCTCCAGGACGTGCGGCGGGCGAAGGGTGCGCCCGTGCGTGAGGCGGAACATGCCCGGGCGCCAACCGGGCGCGACGCCGCACAGGCGCTCGACGCGTTCACCGCGGCCCTGACCCAGGCACTCGCACGCGCCCGCGCCCAGGAGGACGAGGCCGCCGGCCGGGACGATCGACGCCGGCAGGAGCAGGCGCGCGCGGCCGCATCCCACCGCTGGTTCGAGGGCGAGGTCGATCGTCTGCAGCGATGGGTCGTCGCCGCGCGTGCGCTCGAGGCGGAAATGCGGACGGCGTCGCAGGAAGAGGAGCGTCGTCTCCGCGCGACGGACGAAGAGCGGCGCCGCGTCCTCGACGGTCTGCAGCATCCGGCGCCGGCGGGCGCGCCGTCACCGGCACCGGCTCTCCTGGCGTCGCTCGCCGAAACGGAGGGATCCGGCGGTCCGGTTCCGCCCTTCCTCCCGCCGTCGATCCCGAACCTCTTGGCGGATGCGTCGGCGGGGGTGGAGCCTGCCCCGGCGCTGGCGCAGGTCGATCCGGCCCCGGGCGGTCCGTCGCCGTCGGCCCCGGTTTCACCCGATGAGGCGGACGGGTCGGCGTCCTCGGCGCCGGCCGGGACGCAGAGGGCGGCGCTCTCGGAAGGCGAGCCGGTGGTCGCCGGTTCGGCGCATCTGCTGCCCGTCGCCGGGACCATCGTGCGCCGGTTCAGGGAAGGGGCCACGGGCCTGCTCGATCGCGGCATCACCATCGAGGCGGCGCCGGCCGAGCCGGTGCAGGCGCCGTCGCGAGGCAAGGTGGTCTTCGCCGGGGAATTCAAGCGCTACGGGCCGCTCTTGATCATCGACCATGGTAACGAATATCATACGTTGCTGGCCGGCATGTCGCGCATCGAGGCGCGTGAGGGTGACCGGGTGGATGCCGGGCAGGTGGTCGGCAGGGTGGCCGCGCTGGGCGAGGCCCATCCGCATTTGTACATGGAGCTTCGGCTCAGGGGTATGCCGGTCAATCCGCTGCCGTGGCTGGCGGCTCGAGCAGACAAGGTGCGTGGTTGATGAGCAAGCGAGCGTTCGGTTTGGTGGCGGCCGGTTGTGTCGCCGGTTTCGCGTTGGCCGGCGCGATTTCGTCACCCTTCGCCCAGGGGAGTTCGAGCGACACCTTCCGGCACCTCAAGCTGTTCGGTGACGTCTTCGAGCGGGTGCGCGCCGAATATGTCGAGGAGGTCAGCGACCAGCAGCTGATCGAGACCGCGATCAACGGCATGCTCACCTCGCTCGATCCGCACAGCAGCTATCTCGACACCAGCAAATATCGCGACATGCAGGTGCAGACCCGCGGCGAGTTCGGCGGGCTCGGCATCGAGGTGACCATGGAGGGCGGGCTGGTCAAGGTGGTCTCGCCGATCGACGACACGCCGGCGTTCAAGGCCGGCATGGAGGCCGGCGACCTGATCTCGCACATCGACGGCGAGCCCGTCATGGGGCTGACGCTGGGCGAAGCCGTCGAGCGCATGCGCGGCCCGGTCGACAGCGAGATCGAGTTGCGGGTGATCCGCTCGGGCGCCGACGAGCCGTTCGACGTCACCCTCAACCGGGCGATCATCAAGATCTCGCCGGTGCGCGGCAAGCTCGACCGGGACGTGGCCTATGTCCGGCTGACCACCTTTAACGAGCAGACCAACAACATCATGCGCGAGACCCTCGAGAACCTGCTCGAGGAGGGCGACGGCAAGGTGCGCGGGGTGGTGCTCGACCTGCGCAACAATCCGGGCGGCCTGCTCGATCAGGCGGTGGCCGTCTCGGACGCCTATCTCGACAGCGGCGAGATCGTCTCGACCCGCGGCCGGCGGCCCGACAGCATCCAGCGCTTCAACGCCCGCTCGGGCGACATCGCATCGGGGCTGCCGATGGTGGTGCTGATCAACGGCGGTTCGGCCTCGGCCTCGGAGATCGTCGCCGGTGCCCTGCAGGATCACGCACGCGCCATCGTCATGGGCACCCAATCCTTCGGCAAGGGCTCGGTGCAGACCATCATGCCGGTCCCCAACCAGGGTGCTATTCGCCTCACCACGGCGCGCTACTACACGCCCGCCGGCACCTCCATCCAGGCCAAGGGCATCACGCCCGACATTGAGGTGCCGCAGGCCAATGTCGAGCTGTTGGGCCAGACCGGCGGCCGCCGCGAGGCCGATCTGCGCGGCCGCCTGCAGAACGACCAGGGCGAGGAGCCGGCCGCCGATCCGGACGTGGTCGAGGAGAATATCGTGGGCGAGCCGGTCGAGATCGGCGAAGCCGAGGACTATCAACTGGCCCGCGCCATCGACCTGCTGCACGGCCTCGCCCTCTTCGAGGCACGACAGCGCAATTGACGGTCCCCGCCGAACCGGACGCAAGGGTGGCGCCGCTCTCGAACCGGACCGGACCGCTCCCGCGCCCGCACGCGCCGGTTCGTGCGCCGGCCCCGGTGCCGGCCGATGCCGGCCCGCCGACCGCTCACCCGGCACCCCGTCACGCCACCACCACCGCCGCCCCGATCCCCGCCGCTCCGATTCCCGCCATCGCGCTTCCGCAAGAGCCGATCGCGAGACCGGCCCCGCCCCTCGTA
>JAGREO010000090.1 GCA_020446525.1 Geminicoccaceae bacterium
TGCCGGCGTCGAACCAGGCATAGCCGCGACCGAGCTTCTCGACGTTGAGGCGGCCTTCCTCGAGATAGAGGCGGTTGAGGTCGGTGATCTCGTATTCACCGCGGGCCGAGGGGGTGAGCGTGCGGACCATCTCGCAGGCGCGATGGTCGTAGAAATAGAGCCCGGTGACGGCATAGTTCGAGCGCGGCCTCACCGGCTTCTCCTCGAGACTGACGGCGCGTCCGTCACGATCGAACTCGACCACGCCGTAGCGCTCGGGGTCGGCGACGCGATAGCCGAAGACGGTCGCACCCTCGTCACGCGCCGCCACGCGCTGCAGATCGGCGCGCAGATAGTGCGCGAAATAGATGTTGTCGCCGAGCACCAGTGCCGAGCGGTCGCCGGCGATGAACTCCTCGCCGATGGTGAAGGCCTGGGCCAGACCCTCGGGCCGCGGCTGCTGCGCATAGGCCAGACGGATACCCCACTGTTCGCCGTCCTTGAGCAGCGTCTTGAACTGCCACTGGTCCTCGGGCGTGGTGATGATCAGGATGTCCCTGATCCCGGCCATCATCAGGGTCGTCAGCGGATAGTAGATCAAGGGCTTGTCGTAGATCGGAAGCAACTGCTTGCAGACGCCGCGGGTGATCGGATAGAGCCGGGTGCCGGACCCGCCGGCAAGGATGAGGCCCTTCGTCATCGCACATTCTCCACCATCGGATGATCCGCCACGCGCCGGCCGAAGCGGCCGGGCCGGCCCGCAGGATCGTCCGGCCGTCCGATCCGAACCTCCGAGCCGGCTGCACCTGCGCCGGGTGAACCCGTGAGCCGCGCACCGCCCGCGCCGCCCCCGCCCGGATCACCGGCCCGGCCCCGCCCATGAAGACCCGGAACGGGACGACGGAATCCTGTGCGAGAACAGGCCGTTCGGCGGGTCGCAGGGCGCGCGGCTCGGTGGACGGTACGGCCGAGCGGGCGACGTCGCCGAGACTCCCCGGGCGACGTCGCTGCGGCTTCGGCCGGGTGGCCGCTTGCAACCCCGTGCCGGGCGCCGGTGCGCGAGGAGCGCATCAGCCGGTCCGGCGCGCGCCGGCCTGATCGGGCAGGTCGAGCATGGCGCCTTCGAGCTCGGTCTCGCGGACGATCTTCTGCCAGCGCACGAGCTCGCGATACCAGTCGAGGGTCATGGTGGCGGTGGTGCGCTCGAGCGTGCCCGCTTCGAGCTTCTCGACGATCTCGCGGACACCGTCCTCGGCGATCTTCCGCGCCTTCCATCCGAGCGCCTCGATCTTCCCGAAGGCGACGCGGTAGGAGCGATGGTCGGCATCGCCGTACCATTCGATCGTCACGTCACGCGGCACCGCGGCGGCGACCCGCTCGGCCAGCGGGCCGAGCTGGTAGTTGTTGTCGTCGGAGCCGACATTGAAGATCCGGCCGCTCACCGCCTCGGCCGGCGCCTTCAGCATGAACATCTGGGCACGCGCGGTGTCCTGGACGTGGACCATCGGGCGCCACTGCGAACCGTCGCGCATCAAGGGCAGAATCCCCGTCTTCCAGGCGCCGTAGGTCATGCCGTTGATCGCCAGATCGAAGCGCATGCGCGGACTGTAGCCGTAGACGGTCGCCTGGCGCAGGACGGTGACGCAAAAGCTGGAATCGACCAGCGGCAGGACGCCCTGTTCGGCCTTCTCGTTGGCCCTGGCATAGGTGGTGAGCGGGTTGGTCGGACAGTTCTCGTCACAGATCACGTCCGGCGCCTGAAAGCCGTAGATGCTGCACGAGGACGGCAGCACGTAACGCGAGACGCCGGCCATCTTGGCCAGCCGCGCGCATTCCACCCGGCTCGCGTGATTGATGCCGTAGGTGGCGTCCTGAAAGAGCTCGCCGCTCGGATCGTTGGAGATGGCGACCAGATCGATCACATGGTCGACACCGCGGAAATGCTCGAGCGCCAGCCGGCGGCTGTCGGCCTTGACCATCTCGAGCCGCGGATGCTCGGCCAGCAGTTCCGCACCGAAGAAGAAGCGGTCGAGGGCGCGCACGGCATAGCCCGCCTCGAGCAGCATCGGCACCAGGGTCGTGCCGATATAACCACCGGCGCCGGTAACGAGGACGCGTTCCATGTCGATCTCCCAGGGCCCTCGTCGATCCGGTGGAACCACCCGATCGGTCGGGACGTGCAACAGAGCAAAAAAACCAGAGCCGATCCCCGATCCGCTTCGATCGGGCCTCCGCTCTAGAGCGATTCGACCGGGTCTGCCCCGGCATGGTCTCGGGCGAGAAGGTCGGGCCGGCCGGCCGTGAAATGGACGGGCAGGTCCCGGAACGCCGGCTGCGCCGCGTCCTTGGCGGAAAGGACCACCCGCCCGGCATCGACCGGCCAGTCGATCGCCAGATCGGGATCGTTCCACATCACCCCGTGATCGTGCGCCGGCGCGTAATAGGCGTCGACCTTGTAGAAGACCTCGGTATCCTCGACCAGGGTGACGAAGCCGTGGGCGAAGCCCTTGGGCACCAGCAACTGGCGCCAGCCTTCGTCGGTCAGCTCGACGGCGACGTGTCGGCCGAAGGTGGGCGAGCCGTGGCGCAGATCGACGGCGACGTCGAGGATGGCGCCGTGCAGCACGCGAACGAGCTTGGTCTGGGCATGAGGCGGCGACTGGAAGTGAAGGCCGCGCAAGGTGCCGCGCTCGGCCGAGCGGGAGTGATTGTCCTGCACGAAGTCGAGCATCAGACCGGCCTCCTCGAAGGCGCGGCGATTGTAGACCTCGGAAAAGAAGCCGCGATGGTCGCCGAAGCGCTTCGCCTCGATGATCTTCACGTCGGGGATCGACGTCGGGGTGATCTGCATGGCGCACCCGCTCCTTTGCCTGTCGCCTTCGATATCGGGCATCCTACACCCGATCCGCTACCAAACCCTTAACGCCGGCGTCACCCCGATGCGCCCGGCGTCACCCGCATGTTCGTCGCAATTTCAGGTCGATCGGCGGCGCAGCGCCTGTACGGCCTGATCGAGAGCCTGGAGGAAGCGCGAGCGGTCGGCCTTGGTGAAGGGCCGCCCGCCGCCCCGGATCTGACCGGTCTCGCGCAGGCCGGTCATCAGGTTGCGCATCGCCAGATCGCTGCCGATCGAGCTCTCGGTGAACGCCCGGCCGGTGGGGGCCACGACCCGTGCTCCGGCCTTCACACAGCGATCGGCGAGCGGCACGTCGGCCGTCACCACCACGTCGTCCGGACCCGCCTCGGCGGCGATCCAGTCGTCGGCCCGATCGAGCCCCTCTTCGACCACCACCCGCTCGATCTTGGGACCGGCCGGCGCGTTCAGCCAGTGATTGGCGACCAGAACCGTGGTCAGTCCGTAGCGTTCGGCCACCTTGAAGACCTCCTGCTTGACCGGACAGCCGTCGGCGTCGACCAGGATTCGGATCGTTTCGGCCGTCACGTCAGGTGACCGGCGCCGGACGATTACCGGCCGTGGGCTCCGCACCCCGGTCCTGAAAACCCTGATCCTGCCCGCTCTGGTCCTGTCCGCCCTGATCCTGGGCCGCCTCTTCTTGGGCGATCGTGGTGACCACGGCGGTGGGCGCACCGGTGGTGGCGAGATAGACGACCGGACCCTGCGCGTCGAGCGGCACCGCGCTGCGCCTCGTGGCCCGCCAGACGGCGAACGCGCCCAGCGCACCGTGCACCGTGGCGATGGCGGCGATGAAGGCGAAGGGGCCGGTCGCCTGCATCAGAGGCCCGATCAGGAGCGGACCCAGGGTGAAGCCGACGCCGTTGGCGAAGACGAGAGCGCTGGATGCGCCGACCATCTGCTCGGCGTCGAGGAAGTCGTTGGTGTGGGCGATGCAGAGCGAATACATCGGCAGACACATGCCGCCATAGATCATGAAGGCGATGGTCAGCGAGACCGGATCGTGCAGCCGGAACAGCAGCACCAGGGTGAGGACGAGGGCGGCGATCAAGGTGACGATCGTGAGCACCCGACGCCGGTCGAAACGATCGGACAGCCGCCCGATCGGCCATTGCAGCAGCATGCCGCCGAAGGTGGTGGCGGCGACGAAGACGGAAATCTGCGCGATCGAAAAGCCGATCGTCTGCGCGAACACGGCACCCATGGAATAGAAGGCACCCTGGGAGAGGCCCACGGTGATCATGCCGATGCAGCCGAGCGGCGAGGTGCGATAGAGATCCCTCAGGCCGAACTTGCGCGGCACGGTGACGATCGGAGCGGCCGAAGCCGAGAGCAGGAGCGGTACGACCGCGATCGAGACCAGCACCGAGACAAGGATGAAAAGTGTCGGCGAGGCCGGATCGCCCGCCACCAGCAGCAACTGGCCGCCGGCCCAGAAGGCGAGCTGCACGACCATGTAGACCGAAAGGAGCTGGCCGCGTTCCTCGTTGCCGGCGCTGGCGTTCAGCCAGCTCTCGGTGACGATGTAGACGCCGCTCATGCACACGCCGGTGACGAAGCGCAGAACGAACCAGGTGATCGGCTCGGGCCAGAGCGAATGGAGCAGGATCGCGGCCGAGGCGACCGCCGCGAGTGCCGCGAAGACGCGCACGTGCCCGACCCGACGCACCAGGCGCTGCGTGACGAAGGCACTGGCCATGAAGCCGAGCGAAAAGCCCGACATGACGAAGCCGATGACCGAGGTGGGGAACGCCTCGATGTTGGCGCGCACCCCGAGCAGCGTGCCCTGCAGCCCATGGCCGAGCATCAGCAACGCGATGCCCGTCAAAAGGGCCCAGTTGGCCCGGACCGTCGTGATCATCGTCCACCGCTGCGTGAAATCGCTCCGCTGCGCTTGTCATAAGCCCTGCCGGTCGGTCAAGGTCCGTCTCCGCGCGACATGCACGTCGCCTCGAGAAAAGCGCCGCCCGGTCCAGCCGGGGCATGGGCGGGGGACGACGCGGCGGTGCCGGTCGACCGGGCGGGCCGGCGAAACCGACGGGTGAGAAAGGGCGGCGGCTCATGATCCGCTTGGGTATCGACACGGGCGGCACATACACCGACGCCGTCCTGCTCGACGATGCGGGCGAGGTGCTGGCCGCGGCCAAGGCACCGACTACCCGTGACGATCTGGCACGCGGCATCGGTGCGGCGGTGCGCCGGGTGATCGACGACCTCGCGCGAGACCCGATCCGTGGCGTCGGACCCGATGGAATAGGCCTCGTCGGGCTCTCGACGACCCTCGCCACCAACGCCGTCGTCGAAGGACGCGGCGGCCGCGTCGGACTGCTGCTCACCGGTTTCGACGCCCGCTCGATGGACCGTGCCGGTCTGAGGGCGGCGCTCGCCGGCGGGCCCTGGGCGGTGCTGGCCGGTGGTCACGACGCGCACGGGCTCGAACACCAGCCGCTCGACGAGACGGCCGCCGCCGAATCCATCCGCGAGATGAGCCATGCCGTCGACGCCTTCGCCGTCACCGCCCGGTTCGCGGTACGCAACCCGGCCCACGAATTGCGGCTGGCGGAGATGGTGCGCGATCTGAGCGCCCTGCCCTGCACCATGAGCCACGAGCTGAGCGCGAGGCTGGACGCGCCCCGCCGCGCGGTGACGACGGTGCTCAACGCGCGGCTCGTCGCCCTCGTGACCCGCTTGCTCGAGGCAGCGCATGGACTCATGCGCGAACTGGCGATCGACGCACCCCTGATGGTCGTGCGCGGCGACGGCTCGCTGATGCGCGCCGATCTGGCACGCCTGCGTCCGGTCGAGACGATCCTCTCGGGTCCGGCCGCTTCGGTCGTCGGCGCGGCGGCACTGGCCGGCATTCCGGACGCGCTCGTCGCCGACGTCGGCGGAACCACCACCGACATGGCACTGCTCGAGGCCGGCCGGCCGCGCCTCGATCCGAAGGGGGCGCTGGTCGGCGGCCACCGCACCATGGTCGAGGCGATCGAGCTACGAACGCTGGGCCTGGGTGGTGACAGCGCGACGGGCCGGGACAGCCGGAATCGCCTGACGCTCGGCCCCGGGCGCGACCTCCCCCTGTCGCTCCTGGCGCACGACGTGCCGGACGTCGTCGCCGTGCTGCACCGTCAGCAGCAGCGGACGCGAGCCTCGATCCACGACGGACGTTTCGCCGTGCTGGTCCAGCATCCACCCGGCATCGACGGGCGCAGCCGGGAGCGTCTGCTGGCGCTGCTTGCCTCGGGCCCCGTCGATCTCGAGACGCTGATCGAGCGTGAGCATCTCGAGCGGCCGCTGCGCCGGCTCGTCGAGCGCGGCCATGCGTTGCTGGCCGGCTTCACGCCCAGCGACGCCGCACACTGCGCCGGCCTGCAGCATACATGGTCGCACGATGCCGCACGCATCGGCGCCGAACTCGAGGCGCGCAAGGGCTGGATGGACGCCGCTTCGGGCACGCAGCATCGCGCCGATCCCGACGCCTTCGTCGAAGCGGTGCTGGCCCTTGCCCGCAAGCTCACCGCCCGGGCTCTCGCGACGACGGCCTGCTCCGAGGACGATGAGGTGTGGCTCGACGCACCGGCCGTCGATGCGGCACTCGACGGACGCGACGATCCGGCGGCGCTGCTGGGTGTCGCGCTCAAGCTGGCGCGCCCGGTCGTGGCGGTCGGCGGGCCGGCACGGATCTTCTATCCGCAGGCCGTGGCCAGGCTCGGTACGGAGCTCGTCCTGCCGCCGCATTTCGACGTCTGCAACGCCATCGGCGCCGTCACCGGCGATGTCGTGCGGCGGCAGGAGGCGGTCATTCTGCAGGTGACGGAGAACCGCTATGCGGTGCAACTCGGCGACGACCGGATCGAGAGCGACGATCTGGCGATGGTGACGGAGCACACCCGCCGCCATCTGCAGGCGACAGTGGTCGAAGCGTTCCGCCTCGCCGGCGGTGCGGATGCCGACGTGACGCTCGTCGCTACCGACCGCAAGGCGGTGCTCGACGGCGGCCGCAGCTATCTCGCCGAACGACGCGTCGTCGCCACCGCGCGCGGCCGGCCGGCCCCGCCGAGCGTGCGACGCGAGGAGCGATGAACGAACAGGCGAGCCGGAACGCCGGGGGTCACGCCGACGTTCGCTCGACGCACGCTCAAAGGTCCAGCCGCGAGACGATGAAGGGAGGTCGTGATGCCGCAACTGGTTCTGCTTCGCCACGGTCAGAGCGTCTGGAACCGCGACGACCGGTTCACCGGCTGGACGGACGTCGACCTGACGCCGCAGGGCGTCGAGGAGGCGCATCGGGCGGCCGCTCTTCTCGCCGGACACGATCTCGGCATCGACGTGTGCTTCACCTCGCTGCTGACACGGGCGATCCGCACGCTCTGGGTGGTGCTGGACGACATGCGGGCGATGTGGTTGCCGGTCGAGCGGCACTGGCGGCTCAACGAGCGGCACTACGGAGCGCTGCAAGGGCTGAACAAGGCGGAGATGCGCGAGAAGGCGGGCGCGGAGCAGGTGCATGCGTGGCGCCGCGGTTTCGCCGTCCGGCCGCCGGCCCTCGACGAGGAGAACGAAACGTGGCCCGGATACGACCGGCGCTATGCCGGCGTGCCCAAAGCGCAACTGCCGCGCACGGAAAGCCTGGCGGACACGGTGGCGCGGGTCCTGCCCTACTGGTTCATGCGCATCGAGCCGGCCCTGATGCAGGGGAGTACGCCCCTCGTCGTCGCGCACGGCAACAGTCTGCGCGGTCTGATCAAGCATCTCGACGGCATTCCCGACGACGACATTTCCGGCCTCGAGATCCCCACGGGCGCACCGCTGCTCTACGAGTTCGACGACAGCCTGAAGCCGCGGCGCAGTCGATATCTCGACTGAAGCCGCCCGCCTTCGAGCATGGTGAACGGATGACCGGCGGCGCCGCTGCATCATGCGGCGCATCCGTGTCGTCTGCCGCATCGAAGACACAGGCGGCCGTTAAGCTCGCAGCATTCATGAAAGCCCTCGTTCACCAGCCGGCGACGGGAGTCGCACCATGCCGCTTCCTCGCTCGGCCCGCTCCGCCACGACACCCGGCCCGATACCGCCCATGTCCGAGGCGAAGGCACATCGCCCGGGTGCAAGCAGGGCGCTGCTCGGTCTTCTGCTGGTCGCGTGCTCGCTGCTGGGCGGGTGTGCGGCCGAAGAGCCGCCTGATCTCGTCTATTGCTACCGCACGCTCGCCGACGTGAGCTGCTACGACGAGCCGGACCAGGGTCGCGAGGGCCGGCTGGTGGGTACCTTCGAGCGCGCACCGAACGTCGTGGCGCAACATTCGAACGATTGACCCCTGCCCTGCGTCGGGCACCGCCGCCGCGCATCGCGAGAGCCGGACTGCGGCGACGCAGCCTCGCGGATGAAGGGGCGCGTCTCGTTCTCGAATTGGAAAAAATCCGGAACGGCGCGGTCCCGATTGCGGCGATCGAGGACTTTTGCGAGAGGATCCGCATCGCCAACGGGAGCCGAAGGATGTGAGACATGCACGAGCCGTGGACTTCGGGTGATCTGGTCGATCTGGCGCTTTTCGGCTCGACGGTGGGACGTGGCCGGCCGGTCGACCGGCTGATCGACGAGATCATGCAGCTGTGCGCGCCGACCTTGCGCCCGGGCGTCGCCTTCGTGGAGGGCCGCCTCTCACGCGCCATCCTCCTCGATCTCGTGGCACTGAACGAGGACGACCGCCTGGCTGCGACGATCGAGGGCGTCGCGACCTTCCGCCGCGCGATGGCGCGACCGGTCGACCACGTCGATCACGCCGCCGCGGCCTGCTGTGAGGCGCTCAAGGTCGCCTTCTTCGACCTGCTCGACCCGGCGGATGCGGTCTCGATCTGGAGTGATGTCGTCGGCGCCCGTTGCCGTGCCCTGGACGAGGAACGGCGCGCCGTTCGTGATCGGCACACCGTATCGCCGGCGGTCGACCGCTGCCGTCTCTTTCGTCTCGCCGTGGCCGAACGAGTGTTCGACACGCTGAACCGGGATGCCGCCTTCGTCCGCGAGCGGGTCGGAGATGCCGCATGAGCCGGCGACGCGACACCGGCGAGGCGGACGGCACCGGGCTCGCCGGCCGGTTCATCCTGTGGGCACTGCGGCAACGGCTCTTTGCCGGCTGCAGCTGCGATCCGCTGCTCGGCCGCGGGTTCTACGCCGCCTTCGGCCTGAGCGTCGTGGAAGCCGGTCTCGCCACCTTCGAGGATTTCTTCGCCGCCTTGAGCCGGAACATCACCGGCGATCTCGGCTTTCACTGCCCTTGCCGGAGCGATGCGAGCGCCGACGAGAAGCTGATCCTGGGCTTCATCGCCGCGTGCCAGCATGGCCATGAGCTGTGCGAGAGACGGATCGCCGTGCGCCTCGTCGGCCCGGATCGCGCGGGCCTGCTGGTGACGCGCGGGCGGGCGTTCGCGCGCGCCCTCACCCGCGGCGACCTTCACCTGCCGCCACCCGGCGGCACGATCACGGGCGGAAGGGCCGCACGGTACCGCAGCGTGCCTCACCAGACGGACGCGGGCGTCACGCTGCACTGATCCTTGCCGCCGACCGGTATGGCCGATCAGAGCGGCCACACCAGCAGGATCATCGGCACGGCGACGAGAACGATGAGGATCTCCAGAGGCAGGCCGAGCCGCCAATAGTCGCCGAAGCGGTAACCGCCCGGCCCCATCACCAGCATGTTGTTCTTGTGGCCGATGGGCGTGAGGAAGGCGCACGAAGCAGCGACCGCGATCGCCATCAGGAAGGGATCGGGATCGGCACCGAGGCGGGCGGCGATCTCGACGGCGATGGGTGCCGCGATGACCGCCGTGGCGGTGTTGTTCATGACGTCGGAGAGGGTCATGGTGACGACCATCAGAACGATCAGGACCACCACGGCGGATCGGCCTTCGGCCAGCGCCACGATGCCGTCGGCGATGAGCGCCGTGCCGCCGGTGGTCTCGAGCGCCTGACCGATCGGGATCATCGCCCCGAGCAGCACGATCACCGGCCATTCGATGGAGGTATAGAGCTCGCGCAGGGGGATGACGCCGCCCAGCACCATGAGGGTCGCCACGCAGGCGAGCGCCACCGGCAGATAGACGAGGCCGAGCGAGGCCAGGACGATCGCCAGGGCGAAGCTGCCGACGGCGAGGCCGGCTTTCTCGCGGCGGACGACGGAAAGACCCCGATCGGCGAGCGGCAGCACGCCCATCCAGCTCACGGTCTCGGCGAGCTTCGCCGAAGGTCCGAGCAGCAGCAGGACGTCGCCGCCCTTGATCTGCAGGCGGCGGACACGCTCGCGAAAGCGCCGGCCCTGACGGCGGATGCCCAGGAGATGGACGCCGAAGCGCGAGGGCAGCGACATGCCCTCGGCGGAACGATTCTCGACCGGCGCGTGATCGGGCACGACAGCTTCGATCAGCGCGAGGTCCCCGGTTCCGACCAGCGGTTCGTCCTCGCCGGTGCCGACATATTCGAGTTCGAGCGAACCGACGACCGCGTCGACCGCCTCGGCGGAAGCCTCGAGCACGACGAGGTCGCTCGCTTCGATGACCGCATCCAGGCCGTAGCCGGGCAGGCGCTGACCGCGGCGCACCAGGCCGATGACGTGGCCGTGATGCTCCTCGATCGCCGGCCGGAGCTCGGCCAGGCGTTTGCCGATCGACGCCGAGTCCTTCCGCACACGCACCTCGACGACGAAATCGGCGACCTCGGATGTGGTCGGTCCTTCGTCGGTGGTCGCCCGCGGGATCAGCCGCCAGCCGCCCAGCACGATGAACAGCACACCCGCCGCGGCGACCACGGCACCCACGGGCGCGAAGTCGAACATGGCGTAGGGTTCGCCGATCGCCCGGGCGCGGAACGACGAGACGATGATGTTGGGCGGCGTGCCGATGAGCGTGACGAGGCCGCCGAGGATGGAAGCGAAGGAGAGCGGCATCAGCGTCGCCGCGGCGCTGCGCCTGGCGGCCTTGGCCGCCTGCAGGTCGAGCGGCATCAAGAGGGCGAGTGCGGCGACGTTGTTCATCAGCGCCGAGAGGCTCGCCGCCAGCACGCCCATGATGCCGATGTGCAGGCTCAATCGCCGGCCGCCGTCGATCACCAGCCGGGCGAGCCATTCGATCGCACCCGAAGCGGAGAGGCCCCGGCTGACGATCAGCACGAGGGCGATGATGACGGTCGCCGGATGGCCGAAGCCGGTGAACGCCCGGTCCTGAGGCACGACACCGGCGATCACCGCCGCCAGCAATGCCGTGAAGGCGACCACGTCGTAGCGCCAGCGGCCCCAGACGAGAAAGACGAAGACGAGGCCGATGATCGAAAAGAGGATGATCTGGTCGGTGGTCATGGACCTCGCGTGCCGCTGGAGCGGACGGCGATCCGTCCGGCGGCGCGGTTTGTGGACACGCGAGCCCGTTTCGGTCAAGCCGGCAGAACGAGACCCCCCTGCCCGACGTCAATGCGGCAGCGGTGACACGCCGATGACGATCGGGTGCAGCGCCAGCAGCACGATCCAGACCGAGAGGCCCAGGACGACGCGCAGCAACAGACCGGCGGTCGGACGGCCGGGGTGCCAGCGACCATCGAGCAGGCTCCCGAGGGGCATGTTCGAGGTGGCTTGCGCCAGGACGCGCCATCGCGCCTCGCCGCATCGGCGGCGGTGGCGGCGATCGAGGGCGACCATGCCGGCGACGGCCATGGCGATGAAGACACCGAACAGCAGAACATGTGCGAGGTCGCCGTTGGGCACGAGGTGGGATGCAGCCCAGAGCCCGATCGCCCATAGAAGCGGGTGCCGCACCACACCCGCGACACCGGGTGCCGCCGGATCGAAGCGCTCGTTGCGTGCGCCGCCGAAGGAGAGCGGGTTGGGGGCGCCCAGAGCGCAGGCGGCCAGCAGGATCGCTACCGGCATGACGATGGCGGGCACCCGGAGCTGCCATGGCTCGAAGGTCCAGAGCGGCACGAAGGGTGCTCGTGCCGCGGCGACGATGAGCCAGCCCAGGAGCACGACCGAGAGGCCGGCATAGAGCAGCAGATAGACCCGCTCGCCCAGAGCCCGCACGAGACGCGCGCGCAGGGCCGGCCGTGCGGGCACTGCGTGGCTGGCAAGAAAGAGCACGAAGGCGACGGTGAAGGGTGTCCAGTCGAGAATGGCGGCCATCACTGATCGCGCCGGAGCGCCGGCGGGCCGCCGCGGTCGTCGATGGATGCCGGCGGGACGGCGCAGTCGGCCACCGTCGTGCGGTCGAGCTCGGCCATGAACGCCTCTTGCGCCCGGGCGAGACGGCCGGCGAGACGGCAATGGGCGGTGAGCGTGCAACCGCCGCCATCCGACCTGAAACACTCGACCAGCGGGTGACGCCGTTCCAGAGCGCGCACGACCTCGCCGAGCGTGATCGCATCGGCCGCTCGAGCGAGGGCAAAACCGCCGCCGGCGCCCCGGCGGGTGGCGACGAAGCCGTGCGCACCGAGATCGCGGATCACCTTGACGAGGTGATGGCGCGAGATGCGCAACTCACGCGCCAGCTCGTCCGTCGTGAACAGTCGGTCGGGCTCGCCGGCCGCACGCATGAGCGCACGCAGGGCGAAATCGGTGAACTGGGTCAGCCGCATCCGTTCTCCATCGACGACGCTCCATCGGCCACTCCGCATCGACGGGCGGTGGCACCGGTTGGCAGACCCATCATGCCATGCTAATTCAGCATTTGATATGCCTATTCGAGAGCGTCCATGTCCCTGTGGCTGCTCATCGAAGATTGGCGGCATGCCGGCGAAGGATGGAGGATGCATGACCGGAGCGGAACGGCGGGCGCAGATCACGGCCGAGATCGTGGCGCGAACCGGTATCGACGAAGCGATGATCGAGCGGCTGGTGCACGGCTTCTATGAAGCCGTGCGCGCGGATGCGATGCTCGGTCCGATCTTCGACGAACGTATCGGGGACTGGGATCCCCACCTCGAGCGGATGTGCGCCTTCTGGTCGTCGGTGGCCCTGATGTCGGGCCGTTATCACGGACAGCCGATGGAGCGCCACCGCAGCCTTCCGGTCGACTTTCGCCATTTCGACCGCTGGCTGGCACTCTTCGAGCGCGCCGCGCGCGAGTTCTGCCCGCCGGCCGCCGCGGATCATTTCGTCGAACGGGCGGTCACCATCGCCCGCAGCCTGGAGTTGGGGGTCGCCTCGGCCAACGGTGTCCTGCCGGCGAGCGGCGAGCGCTACCACGATGCGACGTGCGACGTTTCGCTCGCAGGCGGTGCCGCTTGAGCGGTCTCGAACAAAGACGGCGCTATGCCGGCCCGGCGATCCTGAGCTTCGGTTTTCGTCCGCTGTTCTTTTCCGCGGGGCTCTGGGCGGCTCTGGCGATGGCGCTGTGGCTGGCGATGCTCGAGGGTTCGCTCGTCCTGCCGACGGACTTCGATCCGGTGGCCTGGCATGTTCACGAACTGCTCTTCGGCTACCTGCCGGCGGTGGCCGCGGGCTTTCTCTTCACCGCCGTGCCGAACTGGACCGGACGGCTGCCGCTTGCCGGCCGCCCGCTCGCCCTTCTGGCGGCCTGCTGGTGGCTCGGCCGGGTGGCGGTCGCCAGTTCGGCATATCTCGGGACGACCGTCACCGCGATCCTCGATCTGGCGTTCCTGGCGCTCCTCGCTCTCCTGCTCGCGCGCGAAATCGTGGCCGGACGCAACTGGCGCAACCTTGCGGTGGTGGTGCTGGTCACGCTGCTCTTCGCGGGCAATCTTGCGTTCCACCTCGAGGCTGCGGCCGGAGCGGCGGCCGGCGGCTTCGGGGTGCGCGTCGGCATCGCGGTGGCCGTCTTCCTGATCACGCTGATCGGCGGGCGGATCGTACCGAGCTTCACCCGCAACTGGCTGGCCAAGCGATCGCCCGGGCGCCTGCCTGCACCGGTCGGCCGGTTCGACTTCGCCGCCCTGGTGACCGGTGCCGCGGCTCTGGTGACGTGGGTGGCCCTGCCCGAGACCGCAGCGGCCGCCCTGCTCTGCCTCGTGGCGGGTCTCGTTCACACGGTACGCCTGCTGCGCTGGGCACCGGAGCGGACATCGGGCGAAGCGCTGGTCTGGATCCTGCACGCGGGCTACCTCTTCGTGCCCATCGGTTTTCTGCTCGAGGCTCTGGTGTACACCGGCGATTTTCTGGCGCCGACGGCGGCACTGCACGCCTGGACGGCCGGGGCAATCGGAGTGATGACGCTGGCGGTGATGACGCGCGCGAGCCTCGGACACGGCGGTCGACCGCTGCACGCCACCGCTGCCGTCCAAGCGATCTACGTGATGGTATTGGCGGCTGCCACAGCACGGGTGGTGAGCGGTTTCGAGGGGGTGCCCTTATGGATGATGCACGTGGCGGGCGCCGCGTGGATCGGCGCTTTCGCATTGTTCACGGCAGCGTTCGCCCCGCTGTTCTGGCGGCCCCGGCGAAGCTGACGGCTGAAGGCCGGACACGTTCAACCGCTTGGTTTGAACCTTTTGCGTGCATATAGTGCAAAATGGTCGCGTTGCGCTTGACGTTTGCGTCCGACGCTGGGACAAGGAGGCATGACTTCGGGTCGATGGTCCCGGGGTTCCGGGAGGAAGTTTCGCAAGCGGCTCACGGTGGCATGAACCGCCGTCGCAGGTCTCCCGGCTCCAAGAAAACGAACGCAGAATGGGCGTCAAGTGCGGGCGGGAAACAGCGAGATCGAGAGCACGACGCGGCCGCGCCGCATCGTTACCCAGCAAAAACTGGAAGGCCGTCTGGCCGCGGCGCTGCGAAGCGAGCTCGGCGACGATGCCTTCGGGCTCGACGGCAAGCTGCTCGACTGGCGCGACGCGCTGGTGCCGATTGCCGTCGAAGCGCTCGACCGGCGTGATCCGGCGCCGGTTTTTGATCCCTCGAGGCGACGGGTGCCGGAGAGCGGCGCCACGATGGCACTCAACTCGTTCCTGCCCTGGCTCGCCCATCTGAACCAGTTGTGCCTCGTCGGTGGTGAGGGATTCGAGCGTGCCACCTTCGATGCGCGATGCCCGACGGGTGTGCGCGGTACGCCGCCGCATCTCGACGTGCTGGCGATGCGTGATCAGAACGTGGTCGCGGTGACCGCCCGCGGCGCGGATTATCTCGCCCGGCGGCAGGGTTCCCTCGCCCCGGCCTATGCCGACGTCGCAGTCAATCAGGCACTCGAACCCTGGATCGACCTCTCACGCCGGATACGCACCCGCCAGCAGAGCTTTCGCTATCTCGACGTGGGCGCCATGATGAAGTTCGCGCTCGGCCTGGAGCGCACCTTCCCCGGTCATCGGCTCGACATCCTCTATCTCTACTGGGAACCGCGCGGCGTCGCCTCGTTCGAGCCCTTCGCGCGGCACCGCCAGGAACTCACCACCCTGGTGGACGTCGCCCGCGGCTCCGCGGTGCGCTTTCACGCGACCAGCTTCGCCGAGCTATGGCGGTCCTGGCTCGAGCTCGGTGATCTGCCGTGGCTGCGGGCGTTGGTCGCACAGCTCGAACGACGCTACGACGTGGCCATGGACGACCTCCTCGTCCTATGATCCCGGCGGTACCGGCCGGGCGTCGACCTCCGCTTCGAGGGTGACACCGGTACGGCCGATCCGCGTTCGCCGTCACGCCCATCGAGAGGACCGCATGCACCGCCTGCAGGGCCACGATCTCGCCTGCCGTCGTGGCGGACGGATGCTGTTCGAGGCTCTGGGCTTCGATCTGCGCGGCGGCGACGCGCTGCTCCTGGTCGGCGCCAACGGCAGCGGCAAGTCCAGCCTGCTGCGCATGCTCGCGGGCTTCGTGCGACCGATCGCGGGCACATTGCGCTGGAACGGTGAGGAGATCGCCGCCGACGACCCGCTCTGGCGCCGTCACCTGCACTATGTGGGCCACGCCGACTCTCTCAAGCCGCTCCTGAGCGCCCGACACAATGCGGCTTTCCTGGCCGGCGTCACCGGTGACGGGATGGCAGCGGACCGGGAGAGGGCCCTGGCGCATCTGCACCTGCGGGACCTCGCCGACCGGCCCGCCCGCTATCTCTCGTCCGGCCAGAAGCGGCGGCTGTCGCTGGCGCGTCTGGTGGCGTCCAACCGGCCGGTCTGGCTGCTCGACGAGCCGGGCGTCGGTCTCGACGCGGCCGCGCGCGGCCGTCTCGAAGCGATGATCGAGAGCCATCGTGCGGCCGGCGGCCTGTGCGTGGTGGCGAGCCACGGCGACGTCGCTCTGCGCCGCCACCTGGTGTTGGACATGGATGCCGCGCTCGAGGCGGAGGAGGACGCCCTTCCCGCCGGATCGCGAAGCGCCCACACCATCGAGGGCGGCGACGCCGTCCGATGACGGCACTCGTCGCTCTCGCACGCCGCGACCTGCATCTGGCGGTGGCAAGCCTCGGTGAGAGTTTGCTCGGCGTGATCTTCTTTCTCATCGGCCTGTCACTCTTTCCGCTCGGTGTCGGTGCATCCCCCGACGTGCTGGCGCGGATCGGTGCCGGCGTGATCTGGGTGCTCGCCCTGCTCGCCGTGCTGCTGACGCTCGAGCGGCTCTATCAGGGCGACGCGGACGACGGCTCGCTCGAGCTGCTGGCCCTCTCGGGCGCGCCGCTCGAGCTGGTGGTGGCCGTCAAATGCGCCGTCCACTGGGCGACCAGCGGGTTCCTGCTGGTGCTCGTCTCGCCGCTGCTCGCGCTGCTGATGGGTCTGGGCCCGGCGGCGATCTGGGCCTTACCGCTGGCGCTGGCGCTGGGCACGCCGACCCTGACGCTGATCGGCTCGATCGGCGCGGCGCTCCTGGTCGGCAGCCGTCGCGGCAGCGTGCTCGCCGCGCTCCTGGTGCTGCCGCTCTACATTCCGGTGCTGATCTTCGGTGTCGCGGCGGTCGACGGCGTGGTGCTGGGCCTCGGTGGCGCCGCACCGTTCCTGATCCTGGCGGCGATGGCGCTGGCGGCACTGGCCCTGGCGCCGTTCGCCAGCGCCGCCGCCCTGCGGCTCGCTCTGGAATGAGCCGGGCTTTCGCTCGATCGCCTCAGGCGAGCGGGCGGTAATCCAGTTCCTCGCCGCGCGTGCGGATGCTCGCCTGCACCCAGCGGCCGCCGCGATCGTACCAGATGTCGCCGTCTGTACCTTCGCTCGCCGTCACCCTGAAGTGGTCGACGTCGATCTCGCGGCCCAGCACGACGAGCCGTTCGCGGCCCAGGCTCATCGTGCGGATATCGTCCAGCTCGCCGGTGCCGGCATCGATCAGCTGCGGCAGGCGGAGGATGGCCGGATTCCAGAAACAGGCGTCGGTCATCAGACCGAAGGGAACCCGGCGCTCACCGGCCGGACCGTCCACCACCAGTCCGTCGCCCGCCGATTCGACCAGCAGGCGCGTCCGGTCTCCGTCGTCGTCGGTATCGACCTCCGAGCGGATCAGCACACCGTCCTGCCAATGATCGACCGCCCGCTGGCGAAATCGGAAGGCGGTGACGAATGCGACCTTGACGACGATGTCGACCTCGACCCGCGAGATCAGACGGGTGCCCGAGGTCTCGAAATCGACGCGATGGGAGCCGATCCGGCTGCCTTCACGCCAGATCCCGAAGGCCAGCGGCGTCGGCATCGTCATGGCCGAGGCACGTCCGGGCGCCATGGTGAGGCCGACGAATCCCGCGGTACCGGTGCCGATGAAGCCGCGGCGGGTGACCTGCGACGGCATCGAAGACGGGCTCGTGCTGATGTCCATGCTCACTCCACTCGCACCTGTTCACCATGTCTCTGCGATATCGAATCCGCCTTTTTCGGGCGGGCTCGCATCGTCGATCTCGATAGCTTCGACCCTGGCTGCCGGCGGACCGTGCCGGCAGTCGGCGATCAAATCTTCCACGCGCCCGGCCTCGCCCGACGCCACCACTTCGACCGTCCCGTCACGCCGGTTGCCGACCCGGCCGTCGAGCCCGCAACGCCGCGCACGGCCGAGAAGCCACGCCCGGAAACCGACACCCTGCACCCGTCCGCGAACGAGGATACGAACGCAGCGCCGACCCGCGGCACCGCCCTCGGCGGCGAAGGACGAGCCCGACACCGCCATGGGCTATCGGAGCCCGACCCGGCGTCGAGACCTCATGTCGCGAAACGCGAGGCCGGGCGCCGGGAACGCGAAGATCGGCAGGCTGCTCATCGACCAGGACTCGCCGTTCGGGCCTCCGTCCGCATGGCTCGCGAGCCGGCCACGGATTGGACTGTTGCGCAGGTTCGATCTAAATATCCGTTTTCTCGCGCGAGTGCCATGCTCACGGACCGATGCAGCACCGGAGTTCCCTCTTTTCGTTAGGCATGTCGCCATGACCACACATGTCGAGCGCTCGTACACCAGGCGACACGGCAACGGATCTTGGCGATGACGACGGCGTCCGGCGGTAGTCGCGACTGGTCGCTTCTGGCGCCCAAGATGTGGACCGTGTTGCGCGAAGGCTACGGGCGCACCGACCTGACTGCCGATGCGATCGCCGGACTGACCGTGGCGATCGTCGCACTGCCGCTGGCGATGGCCATCGCCATCGCCTCGGGTACCACGCCCGACAAGGGCCTGCTGACGGCCATCGTCGCGGGTTTTCTGATCTCCGCACTGGGCGGCTCGCGGTTTCAGATCGGCGGGCCGACCGGTGCCTTCATCGTCGTCGTCTACGACGTGGTCCAGACGTACGGCTACGACGGTCTGGTGATCGCCACCGGGATGGCCGGGGTGATGCTGGTGGTTGCGGCACTCGCCGGCTTCGGCACGCTGGTGAAGTACATGCCGCAACCGGTGATCACCGGCTTCACGGCGGGCATCGCCGTCATCATCTTCACCAGTCAGATCAAGGATTTTCTCGGGCTCGACGTCGACGACATGCCGGCCGACCTGCTGGCCAAGCTCGAGGCGATCGCACGCCACATCGACACCATCTCGCCGGCCACGGTCGCGATCGGCCTGCTCGCCCTGGCCACGATCATCGGCCTGCGCCGCGCCTTTCCCAAACTGCCGCATCTCCTGATCGCCGTCGCCGTGGGCGCCGGGCTGGTCGCTCTCTTCGGCCTGCCGGTGGACACGATCGGCAGCCGTTTCGGCGGCATTCCATCGTCGCTGCCGATGCCCTCGGTGCCGGAGGTGAGCCTGGCTCGGATGAGCGAGCTGCTGCCGAGCGCCTTCACCATCGCCTTTCTCGCCGGCGTCGAATCGCTGCTGTCGGCGGTGGTGGCCGACGGAATGACCGGCCGGCGCCATCGATCGAACTGCGAATTGCTGGCGCAGGGCGTGGCCAATTCGGCCTCCGCTCTTTTCGGCGGCATGCCGGCCACGGGTGCCATAGCAAGGACCGTCACCAACATCCGCTCGGGCGGCCGCACACCGGTGGCCGGCATCCTGCACGCCGTCTTCATCCTGTCGTTCGTCCTGTTCCTCGCACCGCTCGCCTCCTTCGTGCCGCTGGCGACGCTGGCCGCGGTCCTGATGGTGGTCGCCTGGAACATGAGCGAGATGCACCGGTTCAGGCATCTGATGCGCGCGCCGCTCGGCGACCGGCTGGTCCTGCTGTCGACCTTCGGGCTGACGGTGGCGGTCGATCTGACGGTGGCGATCGAGGTCGGCGTGGTGCTCGCCTCCTTCCTCTTCATGCACCGCATGGCGGGCGCCGTGCGGATCGAAGCGCAGCACGAGCTGATCGAGGAAGACGCGGACGATTTCGCGCCACGACCCGGCGAGATGTTCGTCCGGCGTGCCGAGCTGCCGCCGCGAACGGAGGTCTATCAGCTCCGCGGCCCCTTCTTCTTCGGTGTGGTCGCCAGCCTGGCCGACGTGCTGCAGCGTCTCGGCGGCACGCCGCGCGTCTTCATCCTGCGCATGCGCCGCGTGCCGCTGATCGACGCTACCGGTGCGGCAGCCCTGAGCGATCTGGTCGATACGCTGGCACGCCAGGGAACCACCGTCGTGCTCTCGGGTGTGCAGGAAGCGCCGATGCGGCTCCTGCACCAGATGGGTTTGAACGAGCGCGCACCGGCCGTGCTCTTCGCGCCCGACTACCAGCACGCACTGACTTTGGCCGAGGAAATCGTCGGTCCGGCGCAGGCTCGACGGACGAACTGAAAGGGGCCGGCCGATGCAGCTTCCGCGGTCCGCGCCCGTCAGACGGCCGGATCGCCTTCGCCGGCGGGCGTGATACGCAGGCTGGCGAGCCGGTGGCCGCGCCGCGCGACGACGTCGACATTGTAGGCGCCCAGGCGGATCCGCTCGCCTTCCTCGGGGATGCGGCCCTGGCTCTCGATCAGCAGGGCCGACAGCGTCGGCGAGCCTTCGGGCAGATCCCATTCCATGCGGCGGTTGAGATCGCGCGGCGGTGTGCGGCCGGTGACGGTGAGCGAGCCGTCTTCGGCCGGCTCGGGCATCGCCACCGGCCGGTCGCGCTCGTCGATGATCTCGCCGACGATCTCCTCGAGAATGTCCTCGAGCGTCACCAGGCCCATGAAGGTGCCGTGCTCGTCGACGACGAAGGCCAGATGATTGCGGCTGGTCTGGCAGGCGGCCAGATGCCGGTCCAGCGCCGCCGTTTCCGGAACGAACCAGGGCGGCCGCATCAGCGCTCGAAGCGGCCGGTCGTCCGGCTCGCCGATCACGTCGCGGATGTGCAGCACGCCGACGACCTCGTCCTTGTCGCCCTGCCAGAGCGGCAGACGGCTGTAGCGGGAGGCACGGACCACGGCGCGTGCCTCACCCACGGTCGAATCGACGTCGAGGCCGACCACGTCGCGGCGATAGGTCATAACGTCGCGCACCAGCACGGTGTCGAGATCGAGCACCCCGCGTAGCATCTGCCGGCGCCAGCGACCGAGATGACCGGCATCGCGCAGCCCCCAGATGCGTGCCCGCAGCTCGTCGACCGCCGCACCGGCATCCGAGCCCTGCCGTTCCTTCTGCACCAGGGCCAGGACCATGTGGACGATCGTTCGCAACAGACGGCTGACCGGACCCAGGACACGCACGAGGGCGAAGGCGGCGGGCGCCATCAGGAGCGCGAAGCGGTCGGCGTCACGGATCGCATAGGTCTTGGGCAGCACCTCGGCGAAGATCACCACCAGCACCGTCATCACCGCCGTGGCGAGAAGCACGCCGGCCTCGCCGGTGAATTGCAGGAAGAGGTCGGTCGCCAGGGCGGCTCCCAGGATGTTGAAGATGTTGTTGGCG
>JAGREO010000091.1 GCA_020446525.1 Geminicoccaceae bacterium
GGGTCCTGGAAGATCATGGCGATGCCGGTGCCGCGCAGCGCCCGCATCCGCTCGGGATCGGCGCCGACCAACTCCTCGCCCTTGAAGCGGATCGAGCCCTCGACGATCCGCCCCGGTTCGTCGACCAGCCCCAGGATCGAAAAGCCGGTGATCGACTTGCCCGAGCCGCTCTCGCCCACCAGCCCGAGGATCTCGCCCTGGTCCACGAAGAGATCGACCCCGTCCACTGCCTTGACGACACCGGCCTTGGTGAAGAAGTGGGTCTTGAGCCCGGTAACCTCGAGGACGCTCAATGCAGCACCATCGTTTGGACGGAGTAGATCAGCGGCAGATGTTCCGCGATCGGTGTCCACGCGTCGCCTTCATCGGTGCTCGCATAGAGGATGCCGCTGTTGGTGCCGAAATAGACGCCCGCGGGCTCGAGGTCGTCGACCGCCAGGGCCTGGCGCAGGACGGCGAAATAGACGTTCTCCTGCGGCAGGCCTTTTCGCAGGTCCCGCCACGTCGTGCCGCCGTCACGGCTTCGCCAGACGGCGGCTGCCGCGTCCGGCACGAAGCGGCCGGCGATGTCGCCGTTGAGGGGCAGGAGATAGACGGTGTCGGGGTCGCGCGGGTGGGTGGCGCAGGGAAAGCCGAAGCTCGAGGGCAGGCCGGCCTCTATGCTCCGCCAGTCTCCGCCGCCATCGTCCGAGCGGTACATGCCGCAATGGTTCTGCTGGTAGAGCCGCTCGGGGCTGCCGGCCGCCATCGCCACGCTGTGCACGCACTGGCCGAATTCGGGATAGCGCTGGTCCTCCGGCAGGAAGTCGGCGCGGGTGCCCCGGTTGCGCGGCTCCCAGTTCCGCCCGCCATCGGATGTGTGGAACACGCCCGCCGCCGAAATGCCGACCCAGCATCGATCGGGGTCGTCCGGATGCGGCAGGATGGAATGGAGGATCAGTCCGCCGCCGCCGGCCTGCCATTGCGGCCGCGAGGGATGGTCGCGCAGGCCCCGGACGTGATGCCAGCTTCGGCCGTCGTCGAAACTCTCGAAGAGGCCGGCCGGCTCGACGCCGGCGAGCAGCCGATCGGGGGCCGCCGCCAGGCTCCACACGGTCTTGAGCGTCGGGTCCTCCTCGCCATAGGTGAGGCCGTCGCCGTTCTTCGTCCAGGTCGCGCCGCGATCGTCCGACTGCCAGACACCGACCCCGAACCATGGATTGCCGCCGCCGGCATAAATCCGGCCAGTCCGCCGGTCGCCGATCACATGGTGGACGGGCTGGACGTCGCAGAACGGTCCGCGTTGCGTCCAGGAGCGGCGGTCGGCGTCGCTCTCGAGGATGAAGGCGCCCTTGCCGGTGCCGATCAGCAGCAGCACCCGCCCGTCGCCGGCACTCATCGTTGCAGCCTTGGATTGAGAATGTCGCGTAGCTGGTCGCCCATGAGATTGATGCAGACGATGGTGATCAGCAGCGCGATACCGGGAAAGAAGCTGATCCAGTAGTCGCCCGAGAGCATGTAGCCGTAGCCGTTGGAGATCAGTAGGCCGAGAGAGGGCTCGGTGATCGGCACGCCGACGCCGAGGAACGAGAGGGTGGCCTCGAGTGCGATGGCGTTGGCGACCTGCACCGTCGCGATGACGATCAAAGGCGGCAGGCAGTTGGGCAGGAGGTGGTGGAAGAGGATGCGCCGGCTGCCGAGTGCGAGGCAGCGGGCCGCCTCGACATATTCCTTGGAGCGCTCGACCAGCGCGGTTCCGCGGATGGTACGGGCGTAATAGGCCCACTGCACGATGATCAGGGCGATCACCACCTTGTCGACGCCGCGCCCGAGAATGGCGAGCAGGATCAGCGCCACCAGGATCGCCGGAAAGCTGAGCTGCAGGTCGACCACCCGCATGATCGCCGTCTCGACCTTGCCGCCGTAATAGGCCGCGACCAGGCCCAGCCCGGCGCCGATGAGCAGCGCCGCGAGCGTGCTCGATGCGCCGACGGCGAGAGAAATGCGCAGGCCGTAGATGATCGCCGAGAGCATGTCGCGGCCCTGATCGTCCGTGCCGAGCCACCAGGTCTGGCCGGCGAAGCTCTCCGCGAGTGGCGGCAGGCGACCCTCCATGATGTCGAGCTGGGCCAGATCGTAAGGGTTCTGCGGCGTGATCCAGGGTGCGAGGATGGCCGCCGTGGCGATGACGAGGAAGCCGATCAGGCCGATGACCGCGGCCGGGCTCTGGACGAAGTCGCGCGCGATGCGGAGCGCCGGTCGCTCGGCTTTGGCCGGAACCGGTTCGATGGGGGTGTCGAGGGGTATCTCGCTGCGGTCGATCATGAGCCCTTGTCCGAAAGACGCACGCGCGGATCGAGCAGAGAATAGGCGATGTCGACGACGAGGTTGATGAAAATGAAGATGACGACGGTTAGCAGCAGATAGGCCACCACCACCGGCCGATCGAGATTGACGATGCTGTCGATCAGGAGCTTGCCCATGCCGGGCCAGGCGAAGACCGTCTCGGTGACGACGGCGAAGGCGATGACGTTACCCAATTCGAGGCCGAGCACGGTGACCACCGGAATCATGATGTTCTTGAGCATGTGGACGAGCACAACACGGCGCTCGGAAAGCCCCTTCGCACGGGCGAACTTGACGTAATCCTGCAGGGCGACCTCGCGGGTGCCGGCGCGGGCGAGGCGGATGACCAGCGAGGTCTTGTACAAGGCGACGTTGATCGCCGGCAGCAGGAGGTGCGCCCAGCCGTCGAGGGTGAGGAACGACCAGCCGATGCCGAACACCTCGACCGTCTCGCCGCGCCCGCCGGCCGGCAGCCAGCCGAGCATGACCGCGAAGATCATGATCAGCATCAGCCCCTGCCAGAAGTTCGGCAGCGAGAATCCAAGGATCGAGCCGGCCATGATCGTCTTGCCGGCGGGTTTGCCGGCACGGAGGCCGGCGATCATGCCGAGCGGCACCCCGACGAAGACGGCGATCAGCATGGCGACGCCGGCGAGTTCGAGCGTCGCCGGCAGCCGCTCGAGGATCAGCGGCAGGGCGGGCTCGGCGTGCAGGAAGCTGCGCCCCAGATCCCCCTGCAGCGCCTTGGTCACGAACAGCCAGAACTGCTCGTAGAGCGGCCGGTCGAGGCCGAGCCGCTCGATCGTCGCCTGGCGCTCGGCCAGATCGGCCTCCGGGTTGATGAGAACGTCGACCGGATTGCCGACTGCGTAGATGCCGATGAAGACGAGCACCGCCATGGCCACGAGCACGAAGGCGCTCTGGCTCAGGCGGCGGATGAGATAGACCAGCATCGCCGGCCCCTCGTCTTCGGCCCGCCGCTATGACGACGGCGTCACGCGGAAGGCCAGAGTGTATTGATCGGCGCGCGGCTCGTAGTCGAGGCCCTCGCGCAGACCCCAGGGCGTCACCTCGTAGTGCAGCGGGATGATGCCGTAATCCTCGATCACCAGCCGGCTTGCCTTGCGCAGGAGCGCCTCGCGCTCGGCATCGTCGATGGTCTCGAGCGCCTGGTCGAGGAGCGCGTCGAGTTCGGGGTTGGAGTAGCGCCCGCGATTGGTGCCGCCATAGCCCTTGGCCTCGTCCTGGGTCGCCACCAGCGCCTTGAGCGGCGACGACATCTCACCCGTCGCCGCACCCCAGCCGGCCAGATAGACGCTGAACTCGTAATTGTTGCGCCGCTTGAAGAAGACCGAGGCGGTCGAGGCGTCGATCTGGGTCTGGATGCCGATCCGGGTGAGCATCTGTGCCACCGCCTGGGCGACCTTCTCGTCGTTGATGTAGCGGTCGTTGGGCGTGCCGATGGTCAGCCCGAAGCCGTCGGCATAGCCGGCCTCCTCGAGCAGCTTCTTGGCCAGATCCGGATCGTAGGGCTGGACCTTCATGTCGGGATCGCTGCCGAACATGCTCTCGGGCAGGAGCTGTGCCGCCGGTACCGCCGCACCACCCATCAGCCGGTCGACGATCGCCTGCCGATCGATCGCCGCCGAGATCGCATGGCGGACCTTCTTGTCGAGCAGCGGATTGCCGTCGACGCCGGTGATGCCGGGCGTGTCTTCGCCGTGCTGGTCGAGATGCAGATAGATGACGCGGTTGGACAGGCCCGAGACGACCTTGAAGCCCGGATCCTGCTCGAGCCGCGGGATGTCCTGCACCGGCGGCGTCTCGATCATGTCGACGTCGCCGGCGAGGAGGGCCGCGACCCGCGGACCGTCGCTGGTGATCGGCCGGATGACCACCGTCTCCCAGGCCGGCTTGTCGCCCCAGTACTCATCGAAGCGCGTCAGCGTCAGCCGGTCACCCTTGACGTAATCCTCGAACTTGTAGGGGCCGGTGCCGATGGCCAGCTTGCCGTTGTTGTAGTCTTCGGTCTTGGGCCATTCGCCGGCATAGGCGCAGCCCTCCTTGTCGAAGGTCAGATCGGCCGCATCGTCGGGCGCCGGCACGATGCCCCAGGTCGAGAACTCGGTCGGCACCAGCGGATAGGGCGTGGCCGTGGTGATGATCAGTGTATAGGGATCCGGCGTCTCGGCGGTCTCGACCGCCTTTGTGTAGATGGTGAAGGGCGAGACGGCGTCGGGCACGTTGGGGATGCGGCAGAGCGTCCAGATCACGTCCTGGGCGTCGAAGTCGCTGCCGTCGTGGAATTTCACGTCCCGGCGCAGATTGAATTTCCAGGTGGTGTCGTCGGTCGCTTCCCAGCTCTCGGCCAGCCCGGGCTCGAGCCGCTGCGACGCATCGGTGTCCACCAGGCTCTCGAAGATGTGCCGGCGCACCTGATTGTTGGGCCCGAGATTGTGGTAGTGCGGGTCGATGGCGCTGGCCTCGGAGGAGACGGCGACGGTCAGCTCCTCGGCCGAAGCCGCCGGCGGCGTGCTCGCCACCAGCGCCGCGACGGCACACGTCGTCCAGGCGATGGGTCTCTTCATCTCGTCGTCTCCCTGCGTTCTTCGGCTACGGCGTCGGTGCTCAGCATAAGCCCCGGATCGCCGGTTGACCACCTCGCGCGGAGCATCCCGAACCTCGGAATAAAAACCGACGGCCGGATGCCGGCGACGCAGCGCTCGAACAGCAGGTAGGGCACCAGAAAGACCACCAGCCAATAATGCAGCGCTTCCGAGGCGTAGTGCAGCAGGTCGGCGTGGCGAAGCGCGAACGGCAGATAGAGACCGGCGACGAACGCCCCCGTCACCGGCAGATAGCCGGCACCGAGACGCCCGAGTGGCGGACATCTCCGCCGTCTTCCCGATACCGTCACGATGATCGCTCCATGTTCGGGCTTGTGGCGCGCGCCGATCGGGACGGAGAGAAAATATGCAAAAAAACATATTGACGTGCGTATGAGGAGAAAATATACCTATTTTGAATTCAAACCAAGGAGCTCGCCATGAAAATTCCCTATGTCGACTTCGACGACCTCTGCTCGAAACATCACGTCTGCCGGATCACCGGCGAGCGCATCGAAATCCTCGCCATCGAGGACGACGCGCAGGGGCGCCGCTTCCTCGTCGCCTACGAGGATGCCCGACGCTCCTTTCTCCACGAAGACGAGATCGGTTCGGCCTACGAGCCGAGAGCAGAGTGTTACACGCTCCTCTTGACGCTCGCCTTGTGCGGCTTCGTCGGCGGTGCCGCACTCTCCGCCTGACGAAGCCGCACGCGGCGTGTCAGCGCGCCGCCAGCCGCAGGGACACGTCGTCGGTCTCCACGTGGCCGAGGCGATCGAGCAGGTCACGGCCGAGCACGGTCGCCTCGTCGACCGCGAGGCTGACGTCGGCGAGCTGTCGCCCTTCCACGCGCACCATCGGCAAGGACACGCGCGCCGACCCGTCGGCCGCGGCGGCTTGCAGGTCGTGCGCGGCGATGGTCGACAAGGCGCGATCGAGGTCGACGCGCGCCGTGACGATCTGCTCACCGAGCATGACGTCGACATAAAAGGCGCCGTCGCCGGCACGCTGCAGCGAAATGCTGTCGTCGCTCGACGAAACCGTGCCGGCGGCCGGCATGATGTCGCCGATCGTCGCCTGGGCCGAGACCATCGGTCGTGTGGCCCAATCGATGCTGCCGCTCAGATCGTAGGACAAGGCGCCCACGGCCAGCGTCGGCAGGGCCAGCACGACCCAGCCGAGGATGGCGCGCACGCCGCCCCGCGGGCGTTGCAGCTCGACGTCGAAGCGACGCTGCGGCGGCTTGATGTTGACGGAAAAGCGCTCGACCTGGGTACGCATGGCCCAATCCTCCGGTGATCGACGACCGGAGCGCATGCTGCACGTGCTGCGCCGTCGGGGTGCTAACGTTCGTGGTTAACGGCTGTTAATACGTACGGAGGTAGAGCCGGGCCGTTCATCAAGAGGGCGTGGCCGGTATTTCGATCGGCCCGCCTCGCTCCGGCGGGGCGGGATCGACGGGTGGAAAGGTGAGGACGACGCGCAGGCCCGGCGGCGGCTGCGCATCCTCGAGCCGCAAATCCGCATCGTGCAGGCGGGCCACCGCCGCGACGAGGCTGAGACCGAGGCCGTTGCCCGGCGTGCCGCGTTCGGTCTCGAGCCGGACGAACCGCTCGAGCGCCTTGTCGCGCAGCCCGGCCGGAATACCGGGGCCACTGTCCCGCACCTCGATGATCGGCCGGGCGCCGCCCTCGCAGCGAATGACGACGCGGCCGCCGTGCGGTGTGTACTTGATCGCGTTGTCCACCAGATTGCCCAGCGCCTGGGCGAGAAGCTGGCGGCTGCCGACGATGCTTGCCGGTCCGAGCTGGTCGAGTTCCAGCACGATGGATTTCTCGTCGGCCAGCGGCTCGTAGAGCTCGTGCACCTCGCCGGTCAGCGAGCAGACGTCGAGCTGCTCCATCTCCGCCCGGCGCTCGCCGGCATTGGCGCGGGCGATGCCCAGCAGTGCGTTGAACGTCTGGATCAGTGCCTCGGCTTCGGCGATGGTCGTCTCGATCAGGTGGCGGACCTGCGGGTCGTCGTGGCCCTCCTGCTGCGCCATTTCCAGACGCATGCGCATGCGGGTGAGCGGCGTGCGCAGATCGTGGGCGATGTTGTCGGTGACCTCGCGCATGCCGTTCAACAGGCGCTCGATGCGCCCCAGCATGGCGTTGAGATTGGCCGCCAGCTCGTCGAACTCGTCGCCGCCGCCGCCGCGCATTTCGATGCGCTGGGTATAGTCCCCGGCCATGATCTTGCGCGCCGTCCGGTTCATCGCCTCGAGCCGGCTCAAGGTCCATCGGCTCAGCAGGAAGCTGGCGACCAGGGCGACCAGCAGCATGATGCCGCCGCCCTGCAGGATGATGGTCGCCAGCCGCTCTTCGAGCCGCACCCGTTCTTCGACGATTCGCCCGACGAGCAGCAGGCCGCCATTGATCAGCGGCAGCACCGTGGCGATCGCACGGGGCGAGGCCGGGTCATCGGTCAGACGAAAATCGGAATAGTGATCGGGGGCGAAGGGCACGTCCGGCATGTGCGCCAGATTGCCGGCCAGCTTGCGGCCGAGGGGATCCAACAGCAGATAGATGCTGTCGCGGTCCGGGCCGCGTCTGTCCGACCGCCGGTCCACCACCTCGATCAGACCCGGCATGCTGCGCTGTTCCCTCAGCCCGGTGATCTCGGCGCCGATGGTCTCGAGCGTCTGCTCGCGCATGAAGTCGCGGCTCTGCACGTAGACGAAATAGAGCAGACCCGCGGCGGAGAGCGCGAAGACCAGCAGATAGACCGTGGTGAACTGCAGCGTCGACGATCGCAGCAGGTGTCTAGCCCGCACGGAGGCTGTATCCCGCACCCCGGACGGTCTGGATCAGCGGCGGCTCGAAATCCTTGTCGATCTTCTGTCGCAGCCGGCTGATGTGTACGTCGATCAGGTTGGTCTGCGGGTCGAAGTGGTAGTTCCAGACCTTTTCCAGCAGCATGGTGCGGGTCATGACCCGCTCGGCGTTGCGCAGCATCACCTCGAGCAGGCGGAACTCGCGCGGCTTGAGATCGATCGTGATGCCACGGCGCGTCACCTTGCGGGCGATCAGGTCCATCTCGAGGTCGGCATAGACCAGCCTCGTCTCGACGTCGCCGCCGGACGGCCGCTGGCCGCTGCGGCGATCGAGCGCCTCGAGACGGGCCAGCAGCTCGCTGAAGGCGTAGGGCTTGACGAGATAGTCGTCGCCGCCCGCCTTGAGCCCGGCCACCCGGTCGTCGACCTCGCCGAGCGCGCTCAACACCAGCACCGGCGTCAGGTTGCCGGTGCTGCGCAGGGTGCGGATCACCGCCAGGCCGTCGAGATTGGGCAACATGCGGTCGGCGACGATGGCGTCGAACGTTTCGCCGGCCGCCATCAGCAAGCCCGTCTTGCCGTCGTGCGCCACGTCGACATTGTGTCCCGCCTCCTGCAACCCCTTGCGCAGGAACGCCGCCGTCGGCTTGTCGTCCTCGATGATCAGCAGTTTCATGAGCACCTACTTAGCATACCGCTTCACGGCATGAAAAAAGAAGGCGGCCGGAGCCGCCTTCAATCGGTGGGGGAACCGAAGAGCCCGGGCGGCGGAACTCAGGACGTGGCGGTCGGCACGGCGACGAAGCGGCGCGCATCGTCGTGCTGCACCAGCAGCACGACGCTCTTGCGTCCCTCTTCGTGGCTCTTCTCCACGGCCGCGACGACCTGCTCGGGTGCCGAGACGGTCTCGCCATTGACCTCGAGCAGCACGTCGCCCGGCTCGAGTCCCTTCTCGGCCGCAGGAGAACCGGGCTCGACGCCGGCCACGACGACACCGTGGTCGAGGCCCCGCTGCTCCCGCTGCGCCGCGTCCAGTGCCGCCAGGCTGATACCCAGACGCGGCGTGTCGGCGTCCTGATCGGCCGACGCGACCTGCTGCTCGTCGCCCGGCATGTCGCCGATCTTGACGGTGAGCACGGTCTCCGAACCGTCGCGCAACACCTTCACCTCGGCCTCGTGGCCGGGCTCCAGCATCGCCACCTGGCGCGTGACGTCGCGCACCTTGCCCATGGTGTGTCCGTCGATCGCCAGGATCACGTCACCGGCCTCGAGACCCGCCGCCTCGGCCGGGCTGTCCGGCAGGACGTTGGCGACGACGACACCGTCGGTGGTATCGCGGCCGAACGCCTGGGCCAGATCCTCGTCGAGGGGCTGGATGCTGACGCCCAGCCAGCCGCGCTCGATGCGGCCGTCGTCCATCAGATCGGCGATCACCTCCTTGGCCAGATTGGCGGAGATGGCGAAGCCTATTCCGACGCTGCCGCCCGACGGGGAGAAGATCATGCTGTTGACGCCGACAACCTTGCCGTCGAGGTTGAAAGTGGGGCCGCCGGAATTGCCGCGATTGATCGAGGCGTCGATCTGCAGGAAGTCGTCATAGGGGCCGGCGCCGATGTCGCGGCCGCGCGCCGAGACGATACCCGCCGTCACCGTGCCGCCGAGGCCGAACGGATTGCCGATCGCCATCACCCAGTCGCCGACCGCGAGCTTCTCAGATGACCCGAACTTGACGTCGACCAGCGGTGCCTTCGGCGTCACCTTGAGCAGAGCAAGATCGCTCTTGACGTCGCGGCCCAGCACCTTGTCGACCTTCAGCTTCGAGCCGTCGTGGAAGTTGATGAAAATCTCGTCGGCGTCGGCAATCACGTGATTGTTCGTGACGATGAGGCCTTCCTTGCCGTCGACGACGAATCCCGAACCCAGCGAGGAGACCTTGCGCGGAACCCGCGGCCCTCCGCGCCGGTCGAAGAAATCCTGAAACAGATCGTCGAAGGGCGAGCCTTTGGGAATTTCAGGCAGTGGCAAGCCCTGCGGTCCCTTGGCAGTCTGAGAGGTCGAAATGTTGACCACGGCATCGATCAGCTTCTCGGCGACCGGCGCCACCGAACGCGGCCCGTTCTCAGCGTATGCCTTTTCGGCCGCAGGTCCGCCACCGAGCACGGCAAGCCAAGCAACCAGCCCCGCAAGGATACCCCGCCAGGGCATGGTATTGGCACCGGTCCGCTCGCTGCACGTCACCGACATGTCACCCTCGTGGAAGCGATGTTTCGATTGTACCGGATCATGTTCATGGTCCAGCCCTGGGATGGGGCTCGATCTGCCCTGTAACCGATCCCGACGCGGCACCAGTCCTGCCATGAAACGAGCGCCGCGTCACGCGTACAGCACGACGCGGCCCAGAGGCGCCAAGCCTCGCGTGGTGGAAGCGCGGCACGTAACCCGCCAATCGGCTCAGGGCGAGTATTCGGGCCCTGCCCCATCCGTTAGCCCCGCACGAGCCAGACGACAAGGGCGCCAGCCGCAATCGCAGTCCACCCCGCCCGCCGCAGCGTCCGCTCGGGCAGGCCCGCGGCCAATGCCGCCATGCGGCGCCCCTGATCGGGAGCCAATGCCCACACCAGCCCTTCCAGCACGAGCACGAGACCTACCGCGACGATGAGGTCGTTCATGGTTGCGGCTGAGCCGTCGCACCCTTGCTGGCAGCCGGCGCGGCCGGCTGGCCGCCCGCACTGTTGAAGTAGCGGAAGAACTCCGAATCCGGAGAGATCACCATGCGCGTGTCGCCCGACTTCAGCCCCTGCTCGTAGGCCTGCATCGACCGGTAGAAGGCGAAGAAATCCGAATCCTTGCCATAAGCGTCGGCAAAGATCCTGTTGCGCTCCGCATCGCCTTCACCGCGCAGTTGCTCGGCATCACGCATCGCATTGGCGCGGATGACGGTCACCTTGCGGTCGGCCTCGGCCTTGATGCGGCGCAATTGCTCCTCGCCCTCGGCGCGGAAGCGTGCCGCCTCCTGGTGACGCTCGGTCTTCATGCGCTCATAGACCGAATCGCCGATCTTCTGCGGCAGGTCGGCGCGCATGATCCGTACATCGACGATCTCAACACCGTAGTCGTTGGCGACCGCGTTGACGCGCTGCTGGATCTGCTCCATCAGCTGCGAGCGATCGTCACGCACCACGGCCTCGATCGACGACGAGCCCAGCACCAGGCGCAACGACGAATCCAGAACGATGCCGAGCTGCTGGCGCGCATTGGCCTCGTTGTTGAGGCGCTGGTAGAACTTCAGCGGATCAGTGATGCGGTAGCGTGCGAAGCTGTCGACGACGAGCTGCTTCTTGTCCGCCACCGTCACCGTCTGCGGCTCGGTGTCGATGTCAAGAATGCGCTTGTCGAAGAACTCGACCTGCTGCAGCACCGGCACCTTCCATTTCAGGCCCGGCGTCTGCTCCTTGCGGACGAACTGGCCGAACTGCAGCACGAGCGCCTGCTCGTTCTGGTGCACGATGAAGGCCGACAGGTAAAGCGCGCCTGCGGCGGCGGCGGCGAGAAAAAGGATCGTTGCAAGCAGCGAACGCATGATCACTTGCCTCCCTGCTTCTTACCAAGCTCATTCAGCGGCAGATAGGGAACGACTCCCCCACTACCAGACTGGTCGAGAATGATCTTGTCGGTGCCGCTCAACACGCGCTCCATTGTTTCCAGGAACAGACGCTTGCGCGTCACTTCCGGTGCCTTCTTGTATTCCTCGAAGACCTTCTCGAAGCGACCCGCCTGACCGTTCGCCTCGGCCACGGTCTGCTCCTTGTAGGCCTGAGCCCCCTGCAGAATGCGTTCCGCCTCACCGCGCGCCTCGGGCTCGATCTTGTTGGCGTAGGCCTGCGCCTCGTTGACGGCGCGCTGGCGGTCCTGGAGTGCCGCGATCACGTCCTCGAACGCACCGCGCACAGCCGACGGCGGCAGCGCCTGCTGGATCTTGACCTCCTGGATCTTGACCCCCGCCTCATAGGTATTGAGCACCTCCTGGATGGTCTCCTTGGTGGCAAGCTCAATCGGCTCGCGGCCTGGTGCCAGCACGTCCGACACCTTGCTCTTGCCGATCACCTCGCGCATCGCGCTCTCGGCCACCACGCGCACGGTATTGTCGGGATCCTTCAGCTTGAACAGATAGTTCTCGGCGTTGTCGATGATCCACAGCACGACGAAGTCGATATCGACGATGTTCTCGTCGCCGGTCAGCATCAGGCTTTCCTCGGCCACGTCGCGGCTCGCCGTGCTGCCCCGGCCCTCGAAGGAACGGAAGCCCACCTCAACCTTCTTCTGGCGCTGCACCGGCGGCTTGCGGACCTCCTCGATGGGGGAGGGCCAGCGCAAATGCAGACCCGGCTCGACCGTGCGATGCACCTTGCCGAAGCGCAGCACGATGCCTTTTTCGAAGGGGGCCACGGTGAACGTGAAGGCGTAGAACCCGACCGCGGCGATCACACCCAGCGACAGCAAAAACAGGAGCGGCGCCGGAATGCCGGTGCCACCGCCGCCGCCGCCACGCATGACCTGCTTCATACGGTCCTGGCCACGCTTCAAAATCTCTTCCAGATCAGGCTGCTGCCCGGAGCCACCACCCTGGTTCTGACCCCACGGACCCTGGCCCCACGGGCCGCCACCGCCACCGCCGCCGCCGCTCTTCCAGCCGCCGCCGCCATTCTGAT
>JAGREO010000092.1 GCA_020446525.1 Geminicoccaceae bacterium
CAGTTCGGCAACTTCCTGCCCGAGTTCCGCGATTTCCTGCTTGGTGGCGGTCCTGTGTTCCGCGAGGTCGTGCTTCGTAGCCGCCCGCAGCTCGGTGAGGTCGTGCTTGGTGGCCGCCGTCAACTCCGCGAGGTCGTGTTTGGTGGCCGCCCTCAACTCTGCGAGGTCGTGTTTGGTGGCCGCCCTCAACTCCGCGAGGTCGTGCTTCGTGGTGAGCGTGGTCAGGTCGAAGTCACGGCTCTGCCGCAGCACGGCCGTCACACCTTCGGCCTGCGCTTCGTCGAAGCCGGCGGCCTTGAGCTGCTTGACCGCCTCGAGCGTGTCGAACGTCGCCAACTGCATCGGCTCCAGGATCCACGTCGGGTATCGTGTCCTTATATATGAGATCTCGGCCGCCGTCAGCAAACCCGTCGACGGACTCGGATGCCGCGCGTGAGCGAGCTTATCCGAGCCCTTCGTGCGATGCCGCTGCCCCACACCGACGCGGCGCTCGTCGAGGTGGTGGAGGCAAAAGGCTCGACGCCGCGCGAGGCGGGTGCGGCGATGCTGGTGACCGCCGACGGCATCGTCGGCACCATCGGCGGTGGCACGCTCGAATGGCGGGCGATGCGCGCGGCACGGGCGCTGCTGTCTCGCGGCGAAGACGAAGCCCGCCTGCGCGTGCCGCTGGGGCCCGAAATCGGCCAGTGCTGCGGCGGTTATGTCACGCTCGTGCTGCGCCGGGCGAGCGAAGCCGACATCGAGCGGCTCGAAGCGGTGGAGGCGCGGGCCACGCGGCTCGCGCTGCTGCTGTTCGGCGCCGGTCACGTCGGGCGCGCCGTCGCCCGCGCCGTGCACCCCCTGCCCTTCGACCTGCGCTGGATCGACGAGCGCCCGGACGCCTGCACCGGCGAGGCGCTGGTGATCCACGCCGCCAATCCGCTGACCGAGGTCGAGGCTGCGCCCGCAGGTGCCGCCTATCTGGTCCTGACCCACAGCCACGCGCGTGATTTCGAGCTCTGCGAAGCGGTGCTGCGTCGGGGTGACGCCGCCTATCTCGGGCTGATCGGCTCGGCCACCAAGCGTGCACGCTTCGTCAAGGGGCTCGAAGCGCTGGGTCTGGATACGAAAGAACTGGTGTGTCCCATCGGATCTGCGACAATCCGCGACAAGAGACCGGCGGTCATCGCCGCACTGGTCGCGGCCGAGCTGATCGCGGTCATGAACAAGAAGACGGGCGGGGCGAAAGAGTGAACGAAGACTCACCGGCACGACTGGCCCTGGAAGGCATCACCAAACGCTTTCCCGGCGTCGTGGCCAACGACGACGTCAGCTTTAAGGTTCCGGGCGGCCGGATCCACGCGCTCCTGGGTGAGAACGGGGCCGGCAAATCGACGCTGGTGAAGATCATCTACGGCGTGCAACAGGCCGACGAGGGCACGATCCGCTGGCAGGGAGACCCCGTGCACATCGCCGACCCCAAGGCCGCGCGGGCGCTCGGGATCGGCATGGTATTCCAGCATTTCTCGCTGTTCGAGGCGATGACCGTGCTGGAGAACATCGCCCTCGGCATCGATCACGTCGCCGACCGCAAGTCGCTGACGACGCGCATCGTCGAGGTCAGCCGGGCCTACGGTCTGCCGCTCGATCCGGAACGCGAGGTGCACACGCTCTCGGTCGGCGAGCGCCAGCGCATCGAGATCGTCCGCTGCCTGCTGCAGCAACCCCGCCTGCTGATCATGGACGAGCCCACCTCCGTGCTCACACCGCAGGAAGTCGAACGCCTGTTCGAGACACTGCGCCAGCTCGCGGCGGAAGGCTGCTCGATCCTCTACATCAGCCACAAGCTGGACGAGATCAAAGCGCTTTGCACCTCGGCCACCATCATGCGCGGCGGCCGCGTGGTCGGCACCTGTGATCCGGCGGTCGAGACCGCGCAGAGCATGGCGCAGCAGATGATCGGCGCCGCACTGGCACGGCCGCAGCGGCGTGCCGCAGCCCGAGGCAGCGATCATGAAGGTCGCGCCCGGCTTTCGATCGAAGGCTTGAACCTCGCGGCCGCCGGCCCTTTCGGAACCACCCTGCACGACCTCTCGCTCGACGTGCGAAGCGGGGAGATCGTCGGCATCGCCGGCGTGGCGGGCAACGGCCAGAGCGAGCTCTTCGAAGCGATTTCGGGCGAACGCCTGCTCGAGCGCGCCGACACCCTGCGCCTCGACGGTACGGCCGCCGGCCGTTCGGGCCCCGGACGGAGGCGCGACCTCGGCCTCTGCACGGTGCCCGAGGAACGCAACGGCCACGCCGCGGTGCCGGACATGTCGTTGACCGAGAATGCCTATCTCTCGGCCCGCCAGCGCCGGCACCTGGCGCGCGGCCTCGTCCTGCGCAAGAGCGCCGCCCGCGGGTTCGCCCGATCGGTCATCGAACGTTTCGACGTCCGCACCACCGGCCCCGCGGCCGCCGCACGCAGCCTCTCCGGCGGCAATCTGCAGAAATACGTGGTCGGACGGGAGGTGCTGCAGGATCCGGGCATCCTCGTCGTCGCCCAGCCGACCTGGGGCGTCGACGCCGGTGCGGCCGCCGCCATCCATCAGGCCCTGCTGGATCTCGCCGCGGCCGGCGGCGCCGTGCTGGTGATCTCGCAGGATCTGGACGAGCTGCTGGTGCTGACCGACCGGCTGGCGGTGATCGATCGTGGCCGGCTCTCCCCGCCGATGCCTACCGCCGACGCATCACTCGAGGAAATCGGCCTCTTGATGGGCGGCCTGCACGGCATGGCCGCACACGACCCGCACGCCGATGTGGGGAGTGCTGCGCATGCCTAGGTTCGAGCCGCGCCCCGAGATCGACCGCGTCGTCCTCTACACCACGCCGCTGCTGGCGGTGGCGCTGACCGTCGTTGCCGGCTTCTTCATCTTTCTCGCCATAGGCAAGGACCCGCTGCTCACGCTCTATCATTTCTTCATCTCGCCGGTGCGCGACCTCTACGGCCTGTCCGAGCTGGGCGTGAAGGCCGCACCCCTGATCCTGATCGCCACGGGTCTCGCACTCGGCTTTCGCGCCAATGTCTGGAACATCGGTGCCGAGGGCCAGTTGACCATGGGCGCCATCGCCGGCGGCGGGATCGCCCTGCTCTTCTGGAATCAGGAGGGTTTCTGGATCCTGCCTTTGATGTGCCTCGCCGGCATAGCGGGCGGCATGGCCTACGCGGCGATTCCGGCCTTCCTCAAGACCCGCTTCGGCGTCAACGAGATCCTGGTGAGCCTGATGCTCACCTATGTGGCGACGCTGTTCCTGAGCGTGCTCGTCTACGGACCCTGGAAGGATCCGCAGGGCTTCAACTTCCCGCAGACCCGGATGTTCTCGGCGTCCGCACAATTGCCGATCATCCTCGAATATACACGGCTGCACATCGGCGCGCTCGTCGCCCTGGCCGTCGCCGTCGCCGCCTGGGTCATCATGAGCCACACGCTGATCGGCCTGCAGATCCGCACCGTCGGACAGGCGCCGCGCGCCGCCGCCTTCGCCGGCTTCGATCGCAACCGCACCATCTGGGCCTGCCTCCTGGCCAGCGGCGGACTCGCCGGCCTCGCGGGCCTGTTCGAAGTCGCCGGGCCGATCGGCCAGCTGATCCCGATCCTGACACCCGGCTACGGCTTCACCGCCATCATCGTCGCCTTTCTCGGCCGGCTGCATCCGATCGGCATCATCTTCGCCGGCCTCTTGATGGCACTCTCCTATATCGGCGGCGAGAACGCGCAGGTGGAGGTCGGGCTCCCGCAAGCCGTGACCGGGGTCTTCCAGGGGCTCCTGCTGTTCTTCCTGCTGGCCACCGACTTCCTCACCCGCTACCGCCTGCGCCGGCCGGCGGCCGGAACCTCTCGTGCGGATGCACGCGCATGATCGTCGACATCCTGGTCACCGTCATCGCCGCCGCGACACCGCTTCTGTTCGCCGCGACGGGCGAACTCGTCGCCGAGCGCGCGGGCGTCCTCAATCTCGGCGTCGAAGGCATGATGATCGTCGGTGCCGTGGCCGCCTTCGCCGTCACGCTGACCACCGGCAGCGCCACGCTCGGCATCGCCGCCGCGGCACTCGCCGGCCTCGTCCTGGCGCTGGCCTTCGGCGTACTCACGCTGACGCTCCTGTCGAACCAGGTGGCGACCGGGCTGGCGCTGACCATCTTCGGTCTCGGCCTCTCCTCGCTCGCCGGGGCGAACTTCGTCGGCAGGCCGGTGGCCAAGCTGCCGGAACTGGACATCGCCGGTCTCAGCGACCTGCCGGTGCTCGGCCCGCTGCTGTTCGGCCACGACGTGCTGGTCTATCTCGCCGTCGCCGCCACCTTCGGCGTGGCCTGGTTCCTCAAATATGCCCGCGCCGGGATGATCCTGCGGGCGGTCGGCGAAAACGCCGATTCGGCCCACGCCATCGGCTACGACGTGATCCGCGTGCGCTACATGGCCGTGCTGTTCGGCGGCGCCATGGCCGGATTGGGCGGCGCCTTCCTCTCCCTGTCCTACACGCCCATGTGGATCGAGGGCATGACCGCCGGCCGCGGCTGGATCGCCCTCGCCCTGGTCGTATTCGCCTCCTGGCGCCCGTTGCGCGTGCTGGCCGGCGCCTACCTCTTCGGCGGCGTCACCATCCTGCAGCTCTACGCCCAGGGCGCCGGCGGTATCGGCATCCCGACCCAGTTCCTCTCGATGCTCCCCTATCTCGCGACCATCCTCGTGCTGACGCTGATCGCCGCCGGCCGGGGCCGCCGCCTCGACGCCCCGGCCGGTCTGGGCAAGCCCTTCCGCGCGGCCGGCTGAACCGTCCGCGCCGGATCCGTCAGCCGGCCTGCGCCAGCGCCTGCTCGAGATCGGCGATGATGTCGTCCACGGTCTCGATACCGACCGAAATCCGCACGACCTCCGGACCCGCACCGGCCGCCACCTGCTGCTCCTCGCTCAACTGACGGTGCGTCGTCGAGGCCGGATGGATGATCAGCGTGCGGGTGTCACCGATATTGGCGACATGGCTGATCATCTGGCAGCCGTCGACCATCTTCACGCCGGCCTCGTACCCGCCCTTCAGGCCGAAGGTGAAGAGCGAGCCCAGACCGCGCGGGCAGTACTTCTCGACATGCGCGTTCCTGTTCTGCGGCAGCCGCGCATAGGAAACCCAGGCCACGCTCGGATGATCGGCCAGCCACGCCGCGACCTTGTCGGCATTGGCGACGTGCCGGTCCATGCGCAGCGTCAGGGTCTCGATGCCCTGGATGATCAAAAACGCGTTGAACGGTGCCAGCGCCGGGCCCATGTCGCGCAGACCGATCGCCTTGTTGCGCACGGTCAGGGCGAGATTGCCGAAGGTCTCGTGAAAACGAAGACCGTGATAGGCGTCGCAGGGCTCGCTCATGTGCGGGAACTTGCCGTTCGACCAGTCGAACGTCCCGCCCTCGACGATGATGCCGCCGACCGAATTGCCCTGCCCGCCCAGATATTTGGTGAGCGAATGCACGACCACGTCGGCACCCCATTCCAGCGGCCGGCAGAGATAGGGCGTGGGGCAGGTATTGTCGACCACCAGCGGAATGCCCCGGGCATGGGCGATGCCGGCGATGGTTTCGATGTCGGCGACGATGCCGTCGGGATTGCTGGCACTCTCGATGAACACGGCCCTGGTCCGGTCGTCGATCGCGGCCTCGATCTTCTCCGGCTCGCGCGGATCGACATAGGTCACCCGCCAGTCGAACTGCGGAAAGGTCTGGCGCATCTGGCTGATCGAGCCGCCATAGAGCTTGGTCGAGGCGACGATATTGTCGCCCGGGCTCATCAGATTGAGGAAGGTGAGGAACTGCGCCGAATGGCCCGAAGCGGTGGCACAGGCCGCCGTGCCGCCCTCGAGCGCCGCCACCCGCTCCTCGAGGGCGGAGACCGTGGGATTGGTCAGCCGGGTGTAGATGTTGCCGAACTGCTGCAGATTGAAAAGGGCCGCCGCGTGGTCGACGTCGTCGAACACGTAGGACGTGGTCTGATAGATCGGCACCGCCCGCGCGCCGGTGGTGGGATCGGGTGCGGCACCCGCATGCACGGCCAAGGTCTCGAATCCGTACTTCCGCTCGCTCATTCGCCTCGCGCTCCTCTTCGCAATCGCACGAGGCCGTGCATCGCAGGGGCGGTGAACCGGTGGCAAGCGAAATGTGCGCAAGCGCGACACGGGCGCGGCGCGGAACGCCCGGCCATGGAGCGGCGTTCACGAAGAAGAAGGAACAACCGGGCCGCTCGGGCCCGAACGGGAGACGGGACGATGGAGATGAAGGAACCGCGCAGCCGCATCGATCACGGCGAGCGCGTGCTGGTGGAGACGGAAAAGGAGAAGCAGACCCGCAAGGGCCTCTTCCGCACGATCATCGGCGTCACCGCCGCCCTGCTCGTCCTGCTGTTCGCCGCCGATCTGCTGGTCGGCTGGATGTCCGGCGTTCCGGCCAATCTGAGTGCGGTGGTACCGCCGGTGATGATCGTGCTGATGCTGCTCGGCCTCGCATGGCTCGCCTGGTTCACGCTGCGTCCGCCCAGCAGCCGCCGGGCCGATCTTCGCGAGGAACACGCGCCGGATAGGCCGCGCCGGGTCGATTGACGCCAGCGGGTACCGCACGCCCGGTCGCCGCGCCGCTCGCCACGCCGCCCGCCCGATGCGATGATGCCCGACGCGGCCCGGGGGGTGTGCGCGCGCTCACCCTGCAGGATGTCGCAGGTCCGGATCAGGGAGGAGACGAAGCCGTGCACTCCAGACACATCGCCTCTACCGCAGCGCTCCTGCTGGCACTGGGCGCCTGCACCACGCCCGAAGAGATCCATCGCGCCGATGCGGCCAAATTGCGCGCCCTGCCGCAGGGCGATTTCGTCGCGCTTTGCGGACAGATCGGCGAGTTCGTGCTGGAGCGGATGCAACGCGGCGAGAATGCGATGATCGTGGCGACCGCCGGCCCGGGTGCCGTGCGCGAGCGCACCGATCGGCGCGTCGTGGCCGAAAGCCCGGTCGACGCCACCGGCCCCGGCTTCCTTTCCACCAGGGTCGATTTCGTCTGCACCTTCGATCCGACCCTGGCGATCGACGACCGATGGTACCGTCTGACGGCCCTGCGCATGCAGAACAAGGAAATGGAGCCCGAAGCCGTCGCCTTCATCAACCGCTTCGGCGCCAGCCTGATGGCCGTCTCCGAAGGGGCCGCCTCCTGAACCCGGTCGCCCGTCACCCGACGCTACCCTCGCCCCGCCGCCCCGGCCCCGGATGACCCCGATCGAGCAGCGCCGATTGCATCTCGCAGACGGTTCCGTCTGCGGCATGGCACGGCGAGAGGGCGGTCGAGACGGAACGTCTCCCATCCTCTATCTGCACGGCCTGCTCGGCAGCCGGCTCGAACCGTTCCTCGCCGAACCCGCCGCTTGCGCAACCGCGCCTGAGGCGCTGCCGCACCCGCTCGTGGCCTTCGATCGACCGGGTTACGGCTGGTCCGACCCGCTCGAGCGCCCCTCCTTCGCCCTCCTCGCCGCGCGTCTCGCAGCGGCGCTGGAAGCCGCGGGCGTGACCCCGTCGCTGATCGTCGGCGCTTCGGCGGGCGGGCCCTGCGCCGCCGCCCTCGCCGCCCGGTTCCACGCACGATCGGACGCCCGGCCGCCCGCTCTCCTGCTGGTCGGCGCCGTGGGCGATCCCGGTCTCGTGCGCAGCGCACCCATGCCGATGCGCCTGCTCGGCTGGCTGCAGGATCACGGGCGGCTGCGCGGCTTCACCGTCGGACAGGTGCGCCGGCTGCTCACACGCCCGGCCGTGGCGGATCCGATCCTGCGCCGGATGCTCGAGGCCGAGCGCCGCGGGCTCGCCCGCATCACCGACCTCGACGCACTGGCCCGCCACCTCGCGCACTCGCTTGAAGCCGGCCTGCGATCCGACGGCCGCGGTGTGGAGACCGACATCGCCCTGCTCACCCGGCCCTGGGACTTCGCGCCCGCGGACATCCGCGGCCCGGTGATGCTGCTGCACGGCCGCGCCGACGGCGTGGTGCCGCCCGAGCACGCCCGATGGTGGAAGAGCGTGCTGCCCGACGCGCGCCTCGAATGGCTGGAGGATCAGGGCCATGTCGGCTCGGTGGTCGCCGCCCGCGCGTTTGCACGTGCATGGCCGGGTCGCCCGTGATCCGCGACCGCCGGCGCGATCAGACCATGCGGTGCGACGCGCGGCCCGGACCCGCTACCGTCCGATTGAACATCGCTCTGGCGCCCCGCCCGGTTCGATGGCACCACCGGAGCGACCGGAAGACGCTCGCGAGCCCCGTCCGATCGAGAGCCGCCCGCGCCCGCAAGCGACGAGGAACAGGGACCATGCCGACGCTCGACCCGCAAATGGCGGCGATCCTGAAGCTGATGAAGGATCGCGCCCTAGAGCCCTACACCGGCATGACGCCGGTCGAGGCGCGCCGCGCCCAGGAGGAACGCAACGCCGTCTGGAACGAGGAGCCCGACGCGGTGGCGCGGGTCGAGAACGCAACGATCGACGGGCCGTTCGGCCCGCGCCGCCTGCGCCTCTACGACCCGATGCCCGCGCGAAAAGGTGCGTCGCCCGCCATCCTCTACCTGCACGGCGGCGGCTGGGTGGTGGGCTCGATCGACAGCCACGACGTCATCTGCCGGCAGCTGGCGCTGCGCTCGGGCCTGATCGTCGCCGCCTACGACTATGTTCTGGCGCCCGAGCATCCCTTCCCGCAGCCGCTCGAGGATTGCCTGCACGCCTTCGAGCATCTGCGGACCCATGCGTCGTCCTCGGGCATCGACGGCGACCGCATCGGCGTCGCGGGCGACAGCGCCGGAGCCTCCCTGGCCCTCGGTCTCGCCCTGCAGCGGCGCGACGCGGGTGCGGCCCTTCCGGCCGCTCTCGCACTCGTCTATCCCGCCGTCACCACCGATCTCGACAGGCCCAGCGTGCACGCCTTCGGCGGCGGCGACCATGTTCTCTCGAAGGAGATGATGCGCTGGTTCACGGGCCATTACCTGCCCGACGGCAGCCTCGCCGCCGACCCGCGAGTGACCCTGTCCCTGGCCGACCTGAACGGCCTGCCACCGGTCTATCTCTCGGTAGCCGAGTTCGACCCGCTGCTCGACGACGGCGACCTGCTGCTCGCACGCCTCATGGCCAGCGACACACCGCTCGAATATCACCGCTGGCGCGGCGTCACCCACGCCTGCCTGGCGATGAGCCGGAAGCTCGACCGAGCCGCCCGCTTCCAGCAGGAGATCGCCGACTTCTTCCGCCGCGAACTCGCCCCCTGACCCGCGCCCTTCTCCCTCTCGTTCCGGCCGGCCGCCGGGCCTCTCGGATCGCAAAGAGCTCTAGTTCGCCGCGGCGTAGCCGCCGATACGGGAGGTCTTGAGGCCGGAGGCGGCCATGGCCTCGGCCATCAGTACGGCCGAGGACACCCCCTCGACCACCGGCAGGCCGTAGCGTTCGGCGAGACCGGCGGCCATGTCCGCCATGCCGGCACAGCCGAGCACGATCGCCTCGGCCTGATCCTCGTCGATCGCCATCTCGATCTCCCGGCCCAGCCGCTCCATCATATCCGGTCCCGCCTCCTCCAAAGCGAGGACCGGGATGTCGCTGGCCCGGACCCGACCGCAACGGGCGGCGAGGCCGTAGCGCACCAGATTGGCCTCGATGCTCGGCACCGAGCGACGCAGGGTCGTCACCACGGAGAACCGGCAGCTGATGAAGCTGGCGGCATGAAACGCGGCTTCGCCGATGCCGATCACCGGTACGTCGACCGCGCAGCGGGCGGCATCCAGACCGGTATCGTCGAAACAGGCGATGACCACGGCATCGCAACGCCCATGGCCGCGCAACTCACCCAGCAGTGCCGGCAGACACATGGCGATGTCGTGAAAGCCCTGGATGCTGGCCGGGGCGTCCTTGGGATTGACCGCGACGATCTCGGTGCCGGAGCGGGCGACCCGGCGGGCCGCGGTGCCGATCTTGGCGGTCATCGAGACCGTGCTGTTGGGATTGACGACCAGAATTCGCATCCTCTTCAGACCTCCCCACCGAGATAGGCCGCACGCACCCGATCGTCGTCGCGCAACTCGGCCGACGGGCCCGAGAGCACGACCGAGCCCGTCGCCAGTGCGTAGGCCCGGTGGCTGATCCTCAGCGCCATACGTGAATTCTGCTCGACCAGCAGCACCGAGACCTTCTCGTCGCGATTGATGGCGACGATGGAGCGGGCGATGTCCTGCACCAGCTTGGGGGCGATGCCGAGCGAGGGCTCGTCGAGCAGCAGCAGCCGCGGCTTGCTCATCAGCGCGCGGCCGATCACCATCATCTGCTGCTCACCGCCCGACAGCGTGCCGGCGGCCTGGCCATAGCGCTCCTTGAGCCGGGGGAAGCGGCCGAGCACCATCTCCAGCGTCGCCGCGATCTCCTTCTTGTCGGTGCGGGTCAGGGCACCCATCAGGAGATTGTCCTTGACCGACATGTAGGGGAAGACCCGGCGGCCCTCGGGCACCATGGCGATGCCGTAGCGGACGAGCTCCGACGGCTTGGTGCCGTCGATGCGGCTGCCGCGATAGTGAATCTCGCCGCGCTCGATCTTCGCCAGGCCGGTGATGGCGCGCAGGATCGAGGACTTGCCCGCGCCGTTGGCGCCGATCAGGGCGACGGTCTCGCCCTCCTCGACATGCAGCGAGACGCCCTTGAGGGCATAGACATGGTCGTAATAGAGCTCGACGTCCCTGAAATCGAGGATGGTGCTCAAAGCCCGATACTCTCGTCCTCGGCGCCGAGATAGGCCTCGATGACCTTGTCGTCGGCGCGGATTTCGGCGGGCGTGCCCTCGGCGATCTTCTGGCCGAAATTGAGCACGACGATGCGATCGGAGATGGACATCACCGCCGGCATGTCGTGCTCGACCAGGAGCACGGTGACGCCGCGCTCGTCGCGGACGCCGCGGACCAGCTCGACCGTGCGCATGGTCTCGTCGTGGTTCATGCCGGCGAAGGGCTCGTCGAGGAGCAGCACGGCCGGATCGGTGGCCAGCCCGATGGCGATGCCCAGTGCCCGCAGGTGGCCCTGGGGCAGGTTGCTGGCCATCTCATCCTTGATCTCGCCCAGGCCGATGAAGTCGCAGATCTCGTCGGCCGAGCGGGCGAAGGCGGCCTCGTCGGCGCGGGCGTCGCCGCTGGCGAAGAAGTAGCCGGCGAGGCTGGCCTTCGAGCGCAGATGGTGGGCGACGATCACATTGTCGCGCACGGTCATGCCGCGAAAGATGGTGGTTTCCTGGAAGGTGCGGACGACGCCGCGCCTCGCCACCTCGTGCGGCGAGCGGTCGGAGATCTTCTCGCCCTTGAAGATCACCTCGCCCGAGCTGGTCTTGAGAAAGGATGCGATCAGCTTGAAGAGCGTCGACTTGCCCGCGCCATTGGGGCCGATGACGGAAAGAATCTCCTTCTCCGCGACGTCGAAGGCGACGCTGTCGACGGCCACGAGACCGCCGAAGCGGCGGGTGACCGAGCGGACCTCGAGGAGCGGGCTCATCGGGCGGTGGCCCTCTTGCGCTCGAACACGCTCAAGAGGCCGTTGGGCAGGAGGACGATGATCAGGATCAGCACCGAGGAATAGATCAGGAGCTGGAAGCGGCCGGTCTCGAAGAGCAGATCCCAGCCGAAATAGAGCACCAGCGTGCCGAGGATCGGCCCGAAGACATAGGCCAGGCCGCCCAGGAAGCAGTTGAGCATGAAGTTGACGCTGTCGACGACGGTGAAGCTCGAGGGATAGATCGACTGGGAGATGGCGACGAACATCGCCCCGGCGATACCGCCCAGGAAGGAGGAGATGGCATAGGCGACGATGCGCAGATAGGTGATGTTGACGCCGATCGAGGAGGCCAGCTCCTCGTTCTGCTGCAGCGAGCGGCAGAGATGGCCGATGCGCGAATTGACCAGCCGGTACATGCCGGCGAAGACGATGACCATCAGCGCCGCGGCGACGAGGTAGAAGGCGAGCTTGACGTCGCCGAAGGTGTCGATCGCCGGGATCAGGGTGAGGCCGAGGATCGAAACCTCGCCCGGCAGCGGGATCGAGGTGATGCCCTTGGCGCCGTTGGTGATCGGCAGGGCCAGCGCCGTGAGCCGCGCCACCTCGGTCAGGACCAGCGTCACCATCGCGAAATAGACCCCGCGCAGGCGCAGGATCGGCAGGCCGATCAGCACCGAGACCAGGGCGCAGAAGATGCCGGCCACGGGCAGGGTCAGCCAGAAGTTCCAGCCGGCCTGCATCACCAGGATGGCCGAGACATAGCCGCCGGTGAGGGCATAGGCGCCCTGGCCGATATTGATGCGGCCGATATAGAAGGTCAGCCAGACGCCGGCGCTGGCGATCGCCAGAAGCGCCACCGAAGTCAGCGTGTAATAGAAGTCCCAGCGGCCGCTCGCCTGGATCGCCCAGGGCACGCCGAGAAACACGATGGCGAGGAAGAGAAGGACGCCGGCGATGCGCAGGCCCGTGCCCATCGTCTCAGCCCCAGGGCTTGCCCATCAGCCCCTGCGGGCGGATGGCGAGAAAGACCATGAGCGAGGCGAAGATCACCAGATAGGTGATGTCGCCATAGGCCGAGAGCAGCGTCAGCCCGACCGATTCCATCATGCCGAGGATGAAGCCGCCGGCGATGGCGCCCGAGATCACCCCGGCACCGCCGATCATCACCATCAGGAACGCCTTGATCGAGGTCGGGCCGCCCATGCCGAGATTGACGCCGGTGATGGTGACCAGAAGGCCGCCGACCAGCCCCGCCAGCATGGCGCCGAGGGCGAAGCCGATCATCGCGTAGCGATCGACATCGACGCCCATGAGCTGGGCCGCCACCCGATCCTGGGCCATCGCCCGGAGCGCCCGGCCGGTGCGGCTGTAGCTCATGAAGAGGATGAAGGCGGCGATCGAGAGCAGCGCCAGCACGCCGATCAGGATGCGGTCATAGGGCATGATGAGGCGGAAATCCCAGTTCAGCACGCCGCCCACGATCTTGGGCACGCCGCGCTGCTTCTCACCGAAGACCAGGAGGATCACCGCATCCATGAAGAAGGCGATGCCGGCCGCCAGCAGCATCGAGCTCTCCTCGCGGTGCGAGCGCGCCAGCACCGGGCGGAAGAGGAAGCGCTCGATCAGGGCGCCGACCACCGCCAGGGTCAGCGCCGAGCAGCCCAGCGCCACGAAGAAGGGCAGACCGAGCTGGCCATAGACCGTGTAGGTGACGAAACCGCCCAGCACGTACATCTGCCCGTGGGCGAAATTGAGCACGTTCATCAGCGCGAAGATCAACGTCAGGCCGAGGGCGATCAGGGCGTACTGGGCGCCCAGATAGAGGCCGTTGGCGAGGATCTGTTCCATCGCAGCGGTTCTCCGCGCGGCGGGCGCCCATGAGCGGGGCGCCCGCTTCGGCGATGGATCAGTCGACCTCGGCGACGAACAGGGTCTCGAACGCCCCGTCCCGATAGACGTTGACCACCAGCGGCACCGCCAGTTGCCGCTTCTGGCCGAACGAGGACGAGCCGACATAGTGCAGCTTCGCATCCTCGCCCTTCATGAAAGGATTGGGCGCCTCGAAGCCGTCCATCGCCGCCTTGAACGCCTCGACGTCGTCGACGGCCTCGGGTGCCGCTGCCAGCGTGTCGAGGATGTATTGCAGCGCATAGACCTTGGTGTTCGATTCGTCGTTATATTCGCCGAACATCTTGGTGTAGCGGTCGACGAAGGCGTTCATCCGGTCCGAGGCGATCTCGGGAGTCGAGGCGCCGCCGACCGAGATGAAGCCGTTGGCGAGCTCGCCCGCGCCCTCGCTCAGGACCTGAGCGTCCTGCGCCGTCTCGGTCGAGATCAGGCCCTCATAGCCCAGCTCGCGCGCCGAGCGGATCAGCTGCGGTGCATTGGCCGGTGCGACGCCCGAGAGCACCAGCAGATCGGGGTTCTCGCGGATCACCGGGGTGAGCACCGGCGTGAAGTCCGTGGTGTCGACCTGATAGGTGACGTTGTCCGAGACCACCTCGAGGCCCAGCTCCTTGGCCGCGGCGACACCGCTGTCACGCTGGCTCAGGGGATCGCTCTCGTTGGCGGAGACGAACGCCACCGTCTCGACCCCTTCGTTCTCCTTGAGATATTTGTAGATCGCCGGACCCGACTGGTAGTTGGCGACCATGCCCAGCACCGCATTCGAGGCGGGCGGGCTGTAGAGCTCCTTGGGAAAGGCGTAGGGGATGTAGATGATGCCGTTCTGCTCGGCGACCGGACGAACCGCGGCGGCACCGTCGTCGACATTGGGGCCGACGACGTAGTGGATGCCCTCCTGCGCCATCTTCTCCATGCCGGCGATGGCGCGCTTGGGATCCTTCTGGTCGTCGAAGGTGACGATCTCGACGTCATAGGTCTTGTCGCCGATCCGGACACCGCCTTCCTCGTTCAGCATCGCCGCCAGCGCTTCCATCGAGCGGACATTGGAGATGCCCCAGGCGGCGGCGGGACCGCTGGTGACACCGACGAAACCGATCTTGAGGGACTCGTTCTGCGCCCGCGCCGACGGGACGGCCGAGACGGTGGCGACGGCCGTGGAGAGCGTTGCGAGAGCGGCGAGCCGGAGCAGCGATCGTTTTTGCATAGCCTCTTCCCCTGTTTCCGCGACCGGTTGACCGGTTGCTGCCGCGGATTGTTGGCGATCACGTCAACAGAACATTTTTGGGTTGTCAACAATGGAGGGTTCAGTGGCACGAACGGTCGAGCGGACGCTCGACGCAGAGGGCGGCCGCCTCCGGGAGAAGGCGAGCATCGGGCGGATCACCACGGTGGTGCCCGGACAAGGGCTGCCGCCGGGAACGCATCTGGGCGAAGCGGCGTCGCAGGAGAGCTTCGTGGTCGGCCGTATTCCGGTGTGATCGGGGTCACAGACCGGAGGGCCGTTCACGGGTCATTAAGGTGCCTGGGCGAAGATCGGGTCCGTGGGCGCCGGCGGCTCGTGCCGGTGGCACGGGGGCGATGACCGGAACCGGCAGGACCGGCCGCCTGGGGGTGCGTTCGCCGATGGGGAGCAGAAAGCCATGAGTTACGGGTTCGCGGGTGTCGTCGTCCGGCCGCTGATGCTGGTCGGGCTGGCGATCACGATGTTGCTGATCGCGGCACTGCACGCTCTGGCCGCGCCCCCTGCCGCACCCGACGAGGCGGTCGCGCGGTTCGCGGCCAGGGCGGTGACGGTGCTCGAGCAGCGATCGGAGAGGGCCCCGGTGGGCGATCTCGATCGGGCGATGACCACGTTGCTGCGCGAGGGCTTCGATCTCGACACCATCGCCAAGCTCACTCTGGGCCGGCACTGGCGGACGGCGGGCGACGAGGATCGCGCGGATTTTCGCGCCCTCTTCGAGCGCTATCTGGTGGTGACCTACGGCCGGCGGCTCGAGGGCTATGGCGGGCAGACGGTGCGTGTGACCGGCTGGAGCCCGGTGGGCGACGACGCGCTGGTGACGTCGTCGATCGAGAATCCGGGCGACGGCGGGGGCGTGCGCGTCGACTGGCGGCTGCGCGCATCGGATGCGGGCTGGCGCATTCTCGACGTGGTCGTCGAAGGGGTCAGCATGCTGGTCACGCAGCGCAGCGAGTTCGCCGCGATCGTCGAGCGCGCCGGCGGCCGGGTCTCCGCCCTCAACGATCACCTGCGCCGCGCCCTGAACGAAGCGCCCCGCAGCGCCGCCGACACACCCCCCACCCGGCCCGCGCCCGGCTGATCCCTTCCCTGCGCTGCCCGGCCGCGGGTTCCGGGTTCACGGGACCCGGTCATCGGAACGGCTGGCGCGGTCCATGATCGACGATGCGACGATATAGGATAAAAAGCTTTGACAGGGTCGGATCATACACCTATAATCCACCCCATGACCCACCATCACACCGCCCCACCCGACGAGCTCCCATCCGCCTGCGCGCGCTTCGCGCTCGAGGACTGGATGCGGCTGTTCTGGCA
>JAGREO010000379.1 GCA_020446525.1 Geminicoccaceae bacterium
CGCCCTGCCGCCCGACGCGGCCGAGCTCGTCGCCGAACGCCGGCAGCTCGAGCGCAAGGCGCGCGCCCTGACCGAGGTCGAGAAGTCGCTGGCCGCATGGCGGGCGCAGCTCGAGGCCCAGGAAGAGCGCATCGGCGGCGCGAAGCAGGCGCAGGCCGATCGCGGACAATTGGAAGCCGAGCTCGCCGCCGCACGGCTCGAGCTCGAGCGCGCCCGCTCGGCCCTGAGCGAGGCGCAGGCGGCCCAGGCCGCCGCCACGGCCAGCGACGACGCCGAAGACGACGCCGAGGAAGAGCGCCTCGCCCGGCTCGAGAGCACGCTCGCCGCCTGGGAGACCACGCTGAACGATCGCGAGGCGCAACTGGCGGCGCGCGAAAGCGCGGCGACGGCGGATCGGCAGACCCGGTCACGCGACGAACAGCAGCGCGTGGAGGCGGCCCGTCGCGAGCTGGAACGCGCCCAGACGGACCTTGCGACGCAGCAGGACACCCTGGCCCGGCGCGAGGCGCAACTGGCCGAGAAGGAGCGCGCGCTGGCAGAGGCCGATCAGGCGCTGCAGGCGAGGCTCGCCTCGATCGCCGAAAGCGAGAGCGCGCTGCAGGAGCAGACCGTGAAGCTGGCCGACCAGGAAGCGGCCTACCGGCAGCGGCAGGCGGAGCTGGCCGCACTCGATCGGCAGATCGCCGAGCTCGACGCCAATGCGGCGAAGAAGATGGCGGCGCTGGCGGTGTTCGCCGATCCCGGCGCCGGGCCGGCCGCGGCCCCCACGGTCGCCGATGACGGGCCGCAGATCACCATGATCGATCCGCCGCTCGAGGTCCGCTCCAGCGGGCGCCGGCGCAGCATCCAGGTCCGCTCCAACGTCGCCGAGCGGCAGATCATCGGCCGCATCGACAGCAGCGTCCCCATGCTCTCGCTGGTGGTCAACGACAATCCGGTCGAGGTGAGCGACAGCGGCGTCTTCCGCACGGCGGTGCCGATCGACCGGGACGAATTGCCGGTGCTGATCGTCGCCGTCGACGAACGCGGCCGGCGCAAGGAGATCGACTTCGTCGTCGAGCGCGAGATAGCCGCCGCGGTGCAGCAGATCGCCACCACCCCCGGCACCGACAATTCGATCCTGCCGCCGATGTCGCGGCCGCCGATCGATCTCGGCCGGTTCCACGCTCTCGTGATCGGCAACAACGCCTATACGAAGCTGCCGCCGCTCGAGACGGCGCGCAACGACGCCAGTGCGGTGGCCGAGGTGCTCGAGAGCCGCTACGGCTTCGAGGTGACGCTGCTGCTCGACGCGACGCGCTACGACATCCTCTCGGCGATGAACAAGCTGCGCGCCAGCCTCACCGAGAACGACAATCTGCTGATCTACTATGCCGGCCACGGCGAGCTCGACGAGGTCAATCAGCGCGGCCACTGGCTGCCGGTCGACGCCGAGCCGGACAGCACCGCCAACTGGATCTCCAACGTCCAGTTGACGGACATCCTAAACGCCATGGCGGCCGAGCGGATCATCATCATCGCCGACAGCTGCTATTCGGGCTCGCTCACCCGCTCCTCGCTGGCCCGGCTCGATGCCGGCATGACGCTCGAGGCGCGCAACGCCTGGATCGAGGCACTGGCCGACAAGAAGGCGCGGATGGCGTTGACATCGGGCGGCCTCGCCCCGGTGCTGGACGCCGGCGGCGGCGACAATTCCATCTTCGCCCGCTCGCTGATCGACGCCCTCTCGAGCAACAACGACGTGCTCGAGGGCCAGCGCCTCTATCAGCAGGTCGCCGCCCGGGTCACCTATGCCGCCGAAGCCTTCGCCTTCGAGCAGGTGCCGCAATACGCGCCGATCAAGTTCGCCGGCCACGAGAGCGGCGAGTTCTTCTTCGTGCCCAAATCCTGAACGGCGGCCTACCGGCACCCGAACGTCGCCCCCGAAGCGCGCCGGACCTCACGCGTCACTGGACCGCCTCGCGCCGGCCGTGCATGAGTGCGCGCGGCGAATAACCGATCCGGAGTGGCGACGGGCGTGGCAGATGACGGGCGGACGGGCGCGCGCGAGGTCGAGGTCGGCTGGGTCGTCGTCGCACCGGCGGGGTCGGTGACCCTCGAGGCGGTGGAGCGGGCGCGACGCGCGGCACGCGAGCGGCTGCAACGGACCTTCGAGAGCTTCACCTGGCGAATGCCGCTCGTCCACCTCCCAAGGGTCGATCCGGGCGCCCGCGGCGAGCCGGTGCTGCTGCTCGATCTGGCGGACCGGGAGCGCGAGGACCGGCACTGGGATTTCGTCGTCATCGTCACCGACACCGAGCTGAAGGCGCAAGTCGGCAATTTCGCCCTGGCAACGCCGTCGAGAGCCCTGAGTGCGGCGGCCCTCTCGACCACACGCCTCGATCCGGCCGGCTACGACGCCGACCTCGCGGACGAGACGCGCATCGACGGTCTCGCGGCCGAGGTCGAATGGCTGATGCTCGGCCTCTTCGTCTATCTGGCCGGCTGCGATCGGGCCGACTGGCGGGCCGTGGACGACGACCGGCGAGGGATGATCGCCCGCAACCTCGAGCAGGTCGCCGATCTGCGGCTGGAAGAGGAGAAACGCCGCCCCGGCGGCACCGCCGCCTTCTATGTCCAGGCCCTGTGGCTGAACGCGGCCGTCGTGGCGGGCGCCGTCCGGCGCGCGGCGCCCTGGTATTTTCCCCTGCGCCTGAGCGGCCTGACCACGGCGGCGATCTCCGCCCTCGTCGTCCTGCTGATCACAGCGGAGACCTGGGAAGTCGGCTTCGCGCTCGCGGCCCCGACGACGCTGGCCCTCTTCCTCCTCACCCTGGGCCTGACGAGCATCTTCGTGCTCGCCCGCCACGGCCTGCTGCTGCGCGACGCCACGGACCGGCCCAGCGAGCTGCGGGTCGTGGCGAACATCAGCATCGCCCTCACCGTGGTGCTGGGCATGGCCGTGACTTATGTGATGCTGTTCGTCTTCGCCTGGGCCGTCGGCGAGCTGCTGTTCGGCGACCCGCTGATCGGCTCCTGGACCGGGCTCCAGCCGGTCGAGGTCGACACGGGCGATCGTCTCGTGATGGCCGGCTTCGTCGCCGCCGTCGGCCTCGTCGTCGGTGCGCTCGGCATCTCCCTCGAAGGCCGCCTGCGCTTTCGCCACATCACCCAGATCGACGAAGAAATACGCCGCCTCCCACGCCGCACCAGCGAGCACCGCACCGACCCCTAGAACCCCGCCCCCAATCCACTCTTGCGCCCGCCCCCGCCACCGGCTATCTCACCGCCACCCGCGCTCGTAGCTCAATTGGATAGAG
>JAGREO010000093.1 GCA_020446525.1 Geminicoccaceae bacterium
TGCCAGAACAGCCGCATCCAGTCCTCGAGCGCGAAGCGCGCGCAGGCGGATGGGAGCTCGTCGGGTGGGGCGGTGTGATGGTGGGTCATGGGGGCGGATAATAGACCCGTGCCCAACCCATGTCAACGTTTTTTATCCTATGTTGTCGATCGCCGGTTTTGCGGTGGTTTCGGCCCGATGTGTCGGGTGCGGGGTTCGGCGATCCGATCGTCGGGATCTCCCGGACCGGAAGGCGCTGAACGGTCCCTGCCGCCGGTCGCCGGAGGGTTGCACGCTGCCGGCCACCTGAATTTTTTTCTGTTTTTCGTTCGTCGGGTCGGGGTGGGCGGATGGAGGCGCGAGCCTTCGGCTATTGCAGCACGATCTCGACACGACGGTTGCGCTGACGGCCCTGGGGATCGTCGGCGCCGTCGGGGCCGGTGTTGGGCGCCACCGGGCGCTTCTCGCCGAAACCCTCGATGCGGATCGGTGCGGGATCGAGGCGCTCCTTCTGCACCAGCCAGTCTTCGACCGCCCGGGCCCGGGCGAGGGACAACTCGAGATTGTAGGCGTCGGAGCCCTTGGCGTCGGTGTGGCCTTCGACCAGCACCCGATCCGGCCGCTTGTGCCGGATGAGCTCGGCCAGGCGCGCGAGCGTCGTCGCCGCATCGGGACGGATGTCGGCCTCGTCGAAATCGAAGAGCACGTCGCCCGGCAGGCTGACCAGGGTTCCCCGCTCCGTCTCGCGCGCGCCGAGCTCCGTCTCGAGCCGGTCGACGACCGAGAGCGTGCTCTGCCGCAGGCCGCCCGGCCCGAGCGAGGAGGTATCGGGTCCGGCCGGTGCGAGCCGGCTGGTTCGCATCTCGATCGGCGAGAGGCTGCTGCGGCGGATCTCGACCTGCCGCAGGACGCTTTCGGTGATGTCGCGCCCGGTGAGGCTGGAGGGCGACACCGGCTCACCGCGGGTTGCCTCGATCGGGGCGGGCTCGATCGGGCTGGGCTCGGTCGGATGGGGCTCGGTCGGACGGGGCCCGTTCAGGGACTTTTTTTTTGACCGGCGGCATCGGCGGCCGGATCGGAGCCGGTCGCCGCACCCTCCGTCGCTGCCGGCCCGGCCGGTTGCAGCGGCAGGGCGATCTCGAGCCTGGGTTCGCCGGTATTGGTGTCCTCGGCGTCGCCTTCGGCATTGATGACCAGCTTCAGCTCCTCGGCATCGTCGCGGACCCGGCCGATGAAGGCCAGATCGCCCTCGAGCGCGGTCTGGCCGTCGATACGGAGCTGCCAGTCCGCCGGCGAGGTGGCGATGAAGTAGCGCGCGCCCCCGGGCTGCGCTTCCAGATAGGTCCCCTGCTGCGCATTCTGCAGCTTGACCGGGTTGCGGAATCCGTTGGCGATGCGCACGGACAGGATGGTCTGCATCGGCTGGCGATCGATGCCGGTGACCTCGATCTGCAGGCCGTTGGGGTGGCTCGCATGGACATCGAGCGGCTGCGGCTCCGCACCCGCGGATCGGGGGACGGACCAGAGAGCGCAAACGACGAAGGCAAGAGCGACGAGGCGGTGCATGAACGTCTCCCGCAGGCGAGGCGGTCACCGGCGGACCGCGATACGAGCGCCGGACGGCGCCGGCGTGGCGAGCGATCGGCAATCAACCCCGTCATCCGGGCCCCGTCATCCCGCCCGGTCCCGCACGACGACCCTTTCGAGGCGTGCGCGCGGCCTCTCGGGCTCGAAGGGGAGGCCGTGGCCGATCAGCGAGACAGGATAGGGTTCGCCGGTCACCGGGACAAGGTGCGTCGCCGGTCGAACCGCGGCGGCCCGGGTTCGATCGCGCGGCCATGCCCGGGAATCCGGCGCTCGGGGCGCGGCGATCCGGGTCGTACACGGGTGTGATGGTGGGCCCGGCAGGATTCGAACCTGCGACCAGACCGTTATGAGCGGCCGGCTCTAACCGCTGAGCTACAGGCCCTTCGGGGAGGGTCCGTCTATAGGACGGGCGCGCCGGGCGTCACAAGCCTCGTGGCGGGCGCGTCACCGGGCCGCCGGGGGTTCACGGTCGGTGGGGATGCCCGCCAGCCAGCGATAGAGGGCCACGGCGCGATTGATCTGTGAGTCGCGCCCGGGTGCCAGCCAGCGGGGCACGTTCGTTCCCACGCGCGCGACCATGTAGAGGAGCAGCCCGGTGCCGGAGCGCTCGGCCACCAGCGCCGTCTCGAGAGCGCCCGGCGGCAGCACCGTCATGCCCAGCACCGTTCCCGCCGTCCGGTTGGTCCAGGTGACCACCAGCCGCGTGTCGTCGTGCTCGCGCACCTCGAGCGCCATCACCATGGCGCCCAAGGGGTCGCTGTCGTTCTGCAGGCTGTAGACCGTGGCACCCTCGACCAGCGCACCCGGCGGCGGATCGCTCGCCGTTTGCGCCTCCTCCGGTCCGCTCAGCGCCGTGACCTCGTCGAAGAGCGGGCGCCATTCGGCGCGGCTGGTCGACCAGTAGAGGATGTCCGTCATGCGGGAGAAGTCGACGAGGCGTGCCGCTACGTCCTCGAGGGTGCGGCCCTCGATCCGGCCGGCGAGTGCCAGCAGGGTGTCGCCGGTGCGCGCATGCCAGCCGAGACAGGCCGGCGCCTGCCAGGCTCCGAGCTCGTCCGCGTCGTCGAGCATCAGGATGGCGGGCTTTTCTCCGGTGGGTGCCGGCACCGGCGACGCGCCGCCGCACGGCACCACCGGCAGGGGTGTGGCCGCGAGCGACGTCGCCCCGAGGCCTGTCGCTATGGCGCACGCCAGGAGCGCGCCCGCAAGGAAGCCGCAGATCATCGACGATCGCATCTCGTGCCCATCCAGGTGGCCGGCAGCCTCTCAATCACGAACTTGAGGCGCACGACGCCACGGCTCGCTCTTGTACCAGCCCACGACATAGGCCACGGCGATCACGGCCGCCAGTCCGCCGATATTGGCCGCCGCCAGGGCGGCGGGTCCGCGGCCGACCTCGTCGAGCACGACGCCCAGCGCCCAGGCCAGCGCCATGCTGAAGACGAAGGTCGCCAGCGCCTGCTGCCCCACCTTCTCGATCATCGAGAGCGGCCAGCGGCGCAGATGATGCTCGCGACCCCGAACAGCCCAGACGGCGACGTAGGTGAGCGCCAGCAGATGCAGATAACGGATCGGATGCTCGTTGGTCTTGAAGTAGCGATCATAGCTGGTATCGCGCAGCCAGAGCAGATCGTTGATCGATTGCAGCAGCGGGTGGAGGGTGTAGATCTGCCAGCGGCTGACCGGGATCAGCAGGAGGATGAACACGAGCGCCGCCGCGGCCAGCCGACCGTCGATCGGCGGCGGCGCGATCCAGCCGCGCCCGAGCACGAAGCCCGTGAAGAACAGGATTTGCCAGGCCAGCGGGTTGAAGAACCAGGGGCGATCGGACCAGGGCTCTGCCGGCAGGTGCAGATCGAAGAGCCAGGTGGCGACGTAGAGGCCGATGCAGAACGCCAGAGCGAGTCCGGTGTGCAGCCGCTGCAGGGCCACTACCAGCGGGGTCATCAGCAGGATGACCGTGTACATCGGCAGGATGTCGAAATAATTGGGCACCCAGTCGAAGGTGAGCAAGCCGACCAGCGCCACCGCCGTATTCTCGAAGAAGGGGGCGATGTTCAGCTTGATCGTGTAGTCGACACCGCTGCGGTCGACGATCTCGTTGGCGATCACGCAAACCGCCGCGACCACGAGGAACAGGATCACGTGGACCCAGTAGATCTGCCAGCAGCGGAAGAGGATGCGCCGGGTCCCCATCCACCAGCCGTGCCGCGCGAAGGTGCCGCCGAAGGCGATGGCGGCGGCGTAGCCCGAGCAGAAGACGAACATCTCGGCCGCGTCCGAAGGACCGAACTTGGCCGGTATCCAGGTCGACCAGCCGTTCTCGGGGATGTGCGCCACCAGGATGATGAGCATCGCCAGCCCGCGCCAGACGTCGAGGCGCGGATCACGCGGCCTGCGGGCGGGGACTCCAGCCGGGGGCGCGCCGCTGCCGACGGCTCCCGAAGCGGCCGTTCCGTCGTTCGCTCGAGACATCCGTTTTTCCGAGGGCATTCTTCCGAGGGCGTTCTTCCGAGGGCGTTCTTCCGCGGGCATACTTCCCGGGGCGTGTTCCGAGGTCGGTTGCCGGGGATCGCGCAGGCGCGCCGAACCTGCCGTCGCGGTCGCCGCATGACAAGCGGCCAAGCGGCCCGCACACAGCATGGTGAGCAACATTGTCGATCGACATCTTTCTCGTCCGCCACGGTGAGACCGTCTGGAACCGCGAACGCAGGGTTCAGGGCCGGCTCGATTCGCCGCTGACGGAGCGCGGCATCGAGCAGGCGCGTGCCTATGGGCGCACACTCGCCCACGTGCTCGATGCGGTCGAAAGGTGCGACGGGCCGAAATTTCTCGATCTGGTGGCGAGCCCGCTCGGGCGGACCCGTGCCACGGCGGCGATCGTCGCCGCGGCCCTGGGCCGGCCCGAAGACGCCGTCCGCTACGATCCCCTCTTGAGCGAGATGACCTGGGGCGCCTGGGACGGGCTCACGGCCGCCGAGATCGAGGCGCGCGACCCCGAGCTCTGGCGGGCGCGCATCGCCGACCGGTTCACCGTGGCACCGCCCGGCGGCGGCGAGACGCAGCAGGACATCCACGACCGCGCGGCGCGCTGGTTGCATGCGCAGCCGCCGGCCGCACGTCTCGTCGTCGTCGGCCACGGCGCCTTCGGTCGCGCCCTTCGCTGTGTGTTCACGGGCCGCCCGGCGGCGGCGATGCTCGAGCTGGACGAGCCGCAGGATGCCTTCTTCCGGCTGATCGACGGCCGCATCGAGCGGATCGACTGTCTGTACTAGACGGGCCGGTCGAGCGTCAGGCCGAGCAGGATGCCGGCGATCAGGGCGGCGCCGACGGCGGCGGCGAGCAGGGGGCTGACACCGCCCCTGGCGGCGAACCTGCCCTCACGCTCGAGCGGCGGGGCGCGCAATCGTGCGAGCCGTGCCGCGATCCGCTGGAAGCGATGGAGATAGAGCGCGTTGGCGAACCAGCCGACGGCGATCATCATCGTCACCTGCAGCCCGGCGAGGACCGTGACGGACCAGCCCATCCGATACAGCGTCAACAGCCCATGGACCCAGGCGAGCAGGAGCACGGCCGGCACGAGCATCCGGCGGTAGGCGAACCAGACCGGTCCAAAGAGGGCGGCGTGGCGGTTCCAGCTCGTGCGCCGGCCGCGCCAGTTCATCACCCGCCAGCTCTCGTCGTAATAGCTGGCGTGCGGCCCCAGGAACGCCCGTGCGGCGTCGATCGCCACGTCTTCGCCGGCAGCGTTCGGGCTTGCGGCCGAAGGCGGCGCTGCGGACGGGATCGCCGCTGCCGGGATGGCCGAAGGGGGGGACTGCAGGAGCGGGTCGGCGGTCGACGCGTGCATGGCGCTTTCCTCGGATGAACTGCAGGATCAGTTCACCTAAGAGATGCGCGAAGGTTAATTCAATCTTACCAAATAGTGTTAAGCATCCTGCAGCTCGCCGCGCATACTCACTTGTGTCGCGACCTCGGCCCGATCGCCGCCGACCTTGCGCAGCGAGACCGCGGTATCGTGAATGGCGGCACCGCCGGCGGGCCAGCCGGGCTCGGCCGAAAGCAGCAGGTTGACGCCTATTCCGCCGATCCAGTCGGCGTTGGGCCAGACGCTCTCCACCACGATGGTGTCGGGATGCTGTTTGTCCCCTGCCGCCGCGTGCAGCACCACGCGACCCCGCTCGTTGGCGAGCTCGACCAGATCGCCCGGCTCGATCGCGAGCGTGTGCATGGTCCGGGCATGGATCAACGCCGTCGGCCGCTTCTCTCGTGCGCGCCCGGCGGCGTTCTCGGTGAAGCTGGTGTTGAGGAACTGCCGTGCCGGCGCCGCCACGAGGCGATAGGGATGCTCGGGGCTCGTCTCGTCGGTGATCGCAAGGTGGTCCGGCAGGCGCGGCATGCCGGCATGATACGGACCGAGTGCCGCCCAGTCGGGCTTGAAGCGGAACCTGCCGTCGGCCGTCGGATAGCCGTCGCGATGATGCGCGAGGTCCTCTCCCGGCATCGCTTCCCAGCCGCCCGAGGCATGCACCGTCCCGGCATCGGGCCAGCCCGAGCGCGCCAGCAGGTCTTCGATGAGCTCCCACTCGGTCATGGCGAAGCCGCGATGCTCGGCACCGAGCCGTCTCGCCAGCTCGCAGACGACGAAATGGTTCGGCCGGCACTCGCCCATGGGCTCGAACAGCTTGCGGCCGATCTGGAAACGGCTGTGCCCCGAGGCGTGATAGATGTCGTCGTGCTCGACGAACATCGTCGCCGGCAGCACCACGTCGGCCTGCGCCGCCGTCTCCGTCATGAACTGCTCCTGCACCGCGACGAAGAGGTCGTCCCGGGCGAAGCCCCGATGGACCAGCCCCAGTTCGGGCGCCACGCACATCGGATTGGTGTTCTGGACGAAGAGGGCGGTGACTTCCGGTCCGTCGCCCAGATCGCGCCGGTCGCCGGTCAGCACCGGGCCGATGCGCGACTGATCGAGGATGCGCACCGAAGGATCGAGGCGGTCGCTGCCCTCGATGGTCGTCTTGTCCCAGTGGTAGAGGTCGCCCATGTTGTAGAGCCCGCCGCCGCCCTTGTGCTTCCAGGCGCCGGTGACCACCGGCAGGCAGGAGGCCGCGTGCATCGCCGCCGAGCCGTTGCGCGTGCGGGTGAAGCCGAAGCCGAAGCGGATCCACGATCGTTCGGTCCCGCCATAGAGCCGGGCGAAGGCTTCGATCTCCTCCACCGACAGCCCGGTGATCGGTGCCGCCCATTCCGGTGAACGGTCGCCCAGATGTGCTTCGAGCTCGAGCGGCGCGTCGGTCCGCTCCTGCAGATGCGCGCGATCGACCATGTTCTCGCGAAAGAGCACGTGCATGACGGCGCAGGCCAGTGCGCCGTCCGTGCCCGGCCGCAGGGCCACGTGCATGTCGGCCTGTGCCGCCGTACCGGAGCGGTAGGGATCGACGACCACGAGCCGGCCGCCCCTTTTGCGCATCCGGGCGATGTGGCTCATCAGGTTGACGTGCGTGGCGACCGGGTTGCAGCCCCAGACGACGATCAGCTCGGCATGCTCTCCGGCCTCTTCCGCCGACACGCCCCAGCGCCGGCCGTAGCCCGCCTTCCATCCGGTGTCGGCCAGGGTGGTGCAGATCGTGGACTTGAAGCGCGAATAGCCTTTGGTGTGGGTCAGCCGGTTGATCCCGTCACGCTGCACGAAGCCCATGGTGCCGGCATACCAGTAGGGCCAGACCGTCTCGGCACCATGGCGTCGCTCGGCCGAGGCGAGCCCTTCGGCCACCCGGTCCAGGGCTTCGTCCCAGCCGATGCGGGTGAACTGGCCCGAGCCGCGCGGTCCGGTGCGACGCAGGGGAAAGGTCAGCCGGTCCGCATGGTGGTAGCGCTCGGCGTAGCGCCCGACCTTGGCGCAGACGACGCCGGCCGTATAGGCGTTGCGCGTGCTGCCGCGCACCTTGCCCATGCGTCCGTCGGCGGTCTTTTCCACGTCGAGGGCGCAGACCGACGGGCAGTCGTGCGGGCAGACACTTCGGTGCATCGCGGCTTTCATATCGCTTGTCCGTTCGCTTGCAGTCCGGCGACGAGGTCGAGCGCTTCCCCCGGCAGCGGACCCGTCTCGAAGGCGGCGATCGCCTCGTCGAGATGAGCCAACTCGGCGAAGCCGACGACGACGGTGGAGAGGCGATCCTCCGCCAGTGCGAAGCGCAGCGCCGTCTGCGCCCGGGTGCCGTAGCGATCGCCGAGTACGGCGAACAGTCTCTCCGCGCGATCCTGCTCCTGCGCCATCTCGGCATCCTCGGTGACGGCGTTTTCGCGGCCGTGACGCCTCGTCGTCGCCAGCACGCCCGCCGCCAGCACGCGGATGTTCATCGTGCCCATGTCCTGTGTCGCGCAGGCATCGAGGACGCCCGTCAGATCGTGGCCGCCCCAGGCCGGGACGTGAACGCCGCCGGCGCTCGGATTGAGCATATTGTAGTAGATCTGTGCGGTGTCCATACGGCCGGATGCGATCACGTCGACAATCGACGCCCGATCGCCGAGCGCCGTCAGACCGACATGGGCCACGAGACCTTCGGCGCGCAACCCGTCGAAGATGTCGGCGATACCGTTGGGCCGCAGCACGTCGGCCGGCGTCAGCGTGCGGGCGCTGCGCTCGCTGGTGACGGGGTTGTGCAGTTGCAGGAGCGTCACCCGGTCGAGCTTCAGCCGTTCGAGGCTGGTCTCCAGCGACCGGCGGATCGGATCGGACGCATCGCCGCCGGCGCGCGCCAGTTCGGCGACGTCGAGCCGCACCTTGGTGGCGACGTGCGGTCGCGGCGAGAGATGCGGCAGCAGCCGGCCGAGCGTCTTCTCGCTCTCGCCGTCGCCATAGTCGCCGGCCGTGTCGAGCAGGTTGCAGCCCGCGCCGATCGCGCGTCGCAGGGCTTCGAGGCGCGTTTCCTCGTCGGTGTGCAGGAGGATGCCGCCGACATAGCCGCAACCGAAGGTCAGCGCGGAAACCTCGATGCCGGTGCGCCCGAAGCGCCGCCTGCGCATGATTTTCTCCAACTCGTCAAACGGGCCGAGCCTTGGTAGTGAAGCACGTCGGTGGCTGCACCGCCAGCCACCGGATCGATCGACGCAACGATGAACGGCCAGCGATGAGAAACGGCCAGCGATGACCACCTCGAACAGCGACATCCTCGCGGCCCTGCGCCGGGCGGGCCTGCTCGAGCTCGGCCCGCCGCCGCCCATGGAGCCACTGACCGGCGGCGTCTCCAGCGACATCTGGCTGGTGCACATCGGCCGTGCCCGATACGCCGTCAAACGCGCCCTGCCGCAACTCAAGGTGGCAGCCGACTGGAAGGCGCCGGTGGAGCGCAGCCGCTACGAGGCCGCCTGGATGGCCGAAGCGGCGCTGGCGGTTCCGCAGGCCGTGCCGCCGGTCGTGCACGTCGACGAGATCTCCTCGACGATCGTGATGGACTATCTCGACCCCGCGATCTTCCGCAACTGGAAGGACATGCTGCAGAACGGCGAGGCGGATCGCGCCTTCGCCGCCAAGGTGGGTCTCTCTCTGGTCCGCATCCATGCGGCCACCGCGGGTCGCGAAGACGTCGCCGCACGTTTCGACAGCGCACAGATTTTCTATGCCATCCGCCTCGAGCCCTACCTTCTGGCGACGGCCGAGGTGCATCGCAGTGCGGCCCGTGCGCTCAAGCGCCTGGCGCGGCGTACCGCCGACACGCAACGGGCCCTGGTGCACGGCGACGTGAGCCCGAAGAACATCCTCGTCGGCCCGGCCGGCCCCGTCTTTCTCGATGCGGAATGTGCCTGCTACGGCGATCCGGCCTTCGATCTCGCCTTCTGTCTCAATCACCTGTTGCTCAAGGGCGTGTGGAAGCCGCGCCACGGAATGGCCTGTCTCGCCTGTTTCGAGGCCCTCGAGCGGACCTATCTGAGCGGTGTGAGCTGGGAGCCCGCAGATGCGCTCGAAGAGCGCGCCGCGAGCCTGCTGCCCGGCCTGCTGCTCGGGCGGATCGACGGCAAGTCGCCGGTCGAATACATCACGACCCGCATCGACAAGGATCGTGTCCGTCGCGTGGCGCTGGCCTTTCTCGAGCGGCCGCCTCTCCGCCTCGCGGACATTCGTCGCGCCTGGGCCGAGGAGATCGTCACGTGAGCACGATTGCGAAGGTCTTGGGTCGTCGCGTCTGGGACAGCCGCGGCCGTCCGACGGTCGAGGCGGAGATCGTCACCGACGGTGGCGCGGTCGGCCGGGCCATCGCTCCGGCGGGCGCATCGAAGGGCGCGCACGAAGCGCTGGAGCTGCGCGACGGCGGTTCGACGCTGGGCGGCTATGGCGTCGATCGCGCCGTGGCCAACGTCGCCGAGCGCATCGCTCCGGCGCTGCGCGGGATGCAGGTCGAGGATCAAGGTGGCATCGACGCGACGCTGGTGGACCTCGACGGCACGGCGGAGCGCCGCTCTCTCGGCGCCAACGCCATGATCGCCGTGTCGATGGCCACCGCCCATGCCGCCGCGGCCGAAGCGGGTGTCCCGCTCTGGCGCCACCTCGCGGCGGGCAAGACACGCAGCGTTCTGCCGCTGCCGGAAATCCAGATCTTCGGCGGTGGTGCGCACGCGGCCGGCCGGATCGACATCCAGGACCTGATGATCGTCTGCCCCGGTGCTTCCTCGATCGCGCAGGCCCTCCTCTGGACCGCCGAAGTCTATCGTGCGGCGGGTCTGCTGATGGCCGATGCCGGGCGGATCGCGGGTGTGGCCGACGAAGGCGGTTGGTGGCCGGTCTTCGACGGCAACGAGGAAGCCCTCGAAATGCTGCTGCGGGCGATCGAGCGGGCGGGCTTCGTGCCCGGCGAGCAGGTCGCCATCTCGCTCGACGTCGCGGCCTCGGAATTCGGGCGGGACGGGCGCTACAGGCTCGCCCGTGACGGGACCGAGCGCGACACCGACGGCATGATCGAGCTTCTGGGCCGGTGGATCGAGCGATATCCCATTCTCTCGATCGAGGACCCGCTCGCCGAGGACGACGCCGCCGGTCTCCTCGCGTTCACCCGGGCTTACGGCGATCGGGTGCAGATCGTCGGCGACGATTTCCTCGTCACCGATGCCGCGAGGGTGCGTGCGGCGGCGCAGTCGGGCACCTGCAACTGCGTGCTGGTCAAGCCCAACCAGCGCGGCACCCTGAGCGAGACGCTGGAATGCTGGCGGGCGGCGCGCGCCTATGGCTGGGGTGCCATCGTCTCGGCCCGTTCGGGTGAAACGGAAGACGTCACCATCTGCCATCTGGCGGTCGGATGGGACGTGCCGCAGCTCAAGGTCGGATCCTTCGCCCGCTCCGAGCGCATGGCCAAGTGGAACGAGCTGCTGCGCATCGAGGAAGCGATCGGCGGCGGTGCGCGTTTCGCCGGCCGCCGGCCGTTCGAGACCCTGCCGCAGCGTCCAGAGAGCTCGTCGGCGAGCGCTTGACGGCCGCCGCGGCGCCACCCACCTTCTCCTCCATGTGTTCGCGGAGCGAATTGCGAGAGAGCCTGCCCATGGTGCCCGAAAACCTGCCGATGGTGATGGACCAGCCGGACGAGCGCCGGTTCTGGGCCAAGCTCGCGCGGACTCTCTCGCGCCTGCCGTTCGCCGAGGATCTGGCCGCGGCCTGGTACTGCGCGCGCGATCCCGACACGCCCGCGTACGTACGGGGTCTCCTGTTCGGCGCGGTCGCCTATTTCATCCTGCCGACGGACATGATCCCCGACGTCATTCTCGGTCTCGGCTTCACCGACGACGCCTCGGTGCTCACGGCCGTGATCGTCGCCGTCGGCCGCAACATCCGGCCCGAGCACCGTCGCCGCGCCCGCCTCAAGCTCGACGAACTGCAGGACTGAACGCGAGGTCCGGCACGCGCCCGCCGATCGAAGCTCTGGATCGCACCGCACGCGGCCGCTATGGTCGTGCGACAGAGAGGCAACGATCGAGCGAGGGAATGCAGGCCATGCCGAAGATCACCACCGCACTGATGGGCGCCGCGGCGGCGCTGGCGCTGAGCGCGGGCGCAGCCTATGCCGAGACGTGGGACATGCCGGTGGCCTATGCCGACGGCAATTTCCACACCCAGACCGCCAAGGATTTTGCGCAGTGCGTCGCCACCGGCACCGGCGGCGAGCTCGAGATCGTCGTGCATGCGTCGGGCTCGCTCTTCAAGGGCAACGAGATCAAGCGGGCGGTTCAGACCGGTCAGGCGCCGATCGGCGAGAGGCTGCTCTCCTCGCACGAGAACGAGGACCCGATCTTCGGCTTCGACAGCGTGCCGTTCCTCGCGACCTCCTACGAGGACGCGGCCAAGCTCTGGAAAGCCGCAAAGCCGACCCTGACGGAAGTGCTGGACGGCCAGAATCTCCACCTTCTCTACAGCGTTCCGTGGCCGCCCCAGGGTCTCTACGCGAAGAAGGAGCTGAACTCCGCCGCCGACATGCAGGGCGTCAAGTTTCGTTCCTACAATTCCGCGACCGCCCGCATGGCCGAGCTCATGGGCGCGGTGCCGGTGCAGATCGAGGCGGCCGAACTGAGCCAGGCGCTGGCGACCGGCGTCGCCGACAGCTTCATTTCCTCGGGCTCGACCGGCTACGACCGCAAGGTGTGGGAGAGCCTGACCCATTGGTACGAGGTCAACGCCTGGCTCCCGCGCAACTACATCTTCGTCAACAAGGACGCCTGGTCCGGTCTCGAGGAATCGACGCAGAACGTGCTCGAGGCCTGCGGCGCGATGGCCGAGCGGCTCGGGACCACAGACAGCCAGCGCCTCAACGACTGGTACAAGGCCGAGCTTCAGGCCAACGGCATGACCGTGCAGCCGGCCGGCGACCAGTTGAAGAGCGATCTCGAGAAGATCGGCGAGACGATGACCAACGAATGGCTCGAAGCGGCCGGCGATCAGGGCAAGGCCATCGTCGACGCCTATAAGGGCGGCTGACCCGTCGGGACACGGGACCGACTTCGACGCCCATGCGGGCCTTGCGGCAGGGGAGTGAGGCGGTGGGGATGGTGCGGCGGACGCTGGATACGCTCTATCGCGTCTGCGGTGCGATCTCCGCCGTCTTTCTCGTCGCCCTCCTGCTCATCATTCTGGTGCAGATCCTCGCCCGCTGGGGCGGCTGGCAGTTTCCCGGCTCCACCGACTATGCCGGCTACTGCATGGCGGCGGCTTCCTTCTTCGCACTGGCCTATACGCTGCAGGGCGGTGCCCACATCCGCGTGACCCTGGCGCTGAGCAACCTCTCCGGCCGTGCCCGTCGCTTCGCCGAGATCTGGTGTGTCGGCATCTCCACCGGGCTCGCCTGGTATTTCACCTGGTATGCGTTCCGCTCGGTGCGTGTGTCGCGCATGATCAACGACATCAGCCAGGGCCAGGACGCCACGCCGGTCTGGATCCCGCAACTCGCCATGGCCGTCGGCACTCTGGTCCTGGCCATCGCGTTCACCGACAACCTCGTGCAACTCTTCGCCGGCACCAAGGACGCGATCGACGACAAGGCGGTCGAATAGCGCGTCCCTGCGGCCCGCTTCAGCGCGCGCCGCCGGGTGCAAGAGCGATCCCGGCGCCGAGCGACACGAGAAGCAGGGCGCCGATCCCGTGCGAGACGACACCCTCCTCGTCGCCGAAGCGATAGCCCACGGCGATGCTGGCGTTTTCCGAGACTTCATGTTCCAGGGTCAGCGTCGCCAGATGGTCGTCGTTCTCGACGTGCCGCAGGGCGTAGGTCGCCGAGAGGCTCCAGGGCGCGAAGCCGAGTGCGGCGCCGAGGGTGAGGTAGCCGGCGCCCTCCTTGGTGGCGGCGATGTCGTCGAACAGCGCGATCTCGCCCAGAAGCTCCAGCGTCCGATCGCCGTCGAGCGGCACGATCCGGGTGGTCGCCGCAGCGACGCCGATTTCGTCTCCGGGGTCGCCGCGGCCGCCGGCCTGGCGCTCCAGGCTCAGCGCATAGCCGATCCCGGCGCCGTCACCGGCTCGCTCGTCGACGAAGGAGCCCTGGAGCATCAGTGTGAAGGAGCGCAGGTCGCCGGTGTTGGACGGCCCGCCGTCGGAACGGTCGAGCTCGCCGCGATCGGTGATCGTCGAGCCGCTCAGCGCGGTGGTGTCGGCGACGAAGGTCGCAGCATCCAGCCGGTGCTCGCCTCCGCCCGCGTCGAACGCAAAGCCGGCGCCGAGGCCGAGACGTTCGGTCAGTTCGTAATCGTCGGCGAAATCGCTGCCATAGATGCCCGGCGCTGCATCCGAGGCGAGGCCGAAGGCCGGGTCGAACTTGCCGCCGAGCAGATTCGTCCTTTCCCATTGCCATGCGGCGTAGAGCTCTTCGACATAGAGCCCTTCGTCCTCGAACGCGCCGTCGTCGTCCTGATCGCGCACCTGCTCGAAGACGAGAGTCGAGAAGAGGCCGCTGCCCTCGGCCCACTCGAGCGCCGACGCCGCCTCCACCGTCGCCTGCAGGGTGGCGATCTCGTCCGCGGCTTCGTCCGAGGCGACGGTCCAGTCGCCTTCGATCTCGCCGGCGAGGCCGATCGTCGCTCGCGGAAACACCTCTTGCGACCGTACGGCACGGGCGGCGCGCTCGGCGCGCTCCTCCACCGTGTCGTCACCGACCGCTTCGCCCTCAACGGCCGACGTCCCTTCGCCGGTCGCGGGGTCCGCGCGCAGGTCCCGGGCAGCGGCGCGATCGGGCAAGATCACGAGGACCAGGAACAGAAGAGCCGCCTTCAGCATCGAACCTCCTCGTGCGCGCTGGCTTGCCAGCCGCGAAGCGAGCCCTTAGCACTGCAGGCAGCGACACGCGACACGGACGATGTCGCGGTGGCGCGCAATCGCGCAGCGGGAGGCGAACATCATGACGAACAGGAACGCGACCGACGGATTCGGCCGACGGGGTGTGCTCGGGCTGGGTGCCGCGGGCACCGTGGGCGGCGGTCTGGCCGCCGGGCTCGCGGCCTTCGGTCCGACGGCGGCGCGGGCCCAGGCCGGCGACGGGCAGAGCAAGCTCCAGCAGGTGCTGGATCGGGGTCATCTGATCGTCGGTACCGGCTCGACCAATCCGCCCTGGCATTTCGAGGACGAGACCGGCACGCTGGTCGGCATGGACATCGACATGGCGC
>JAGREO010000094.1 GCA_020446525.1 Geminicoccaceae bacterium
TCTCGTCTGCCACCACCAACATGACAGGCTTGCAAGAGACAAGGGTGCAACCCTCCGGCGTCGGCACCGGCATCCGCTCAGGGCATCAGATCGGGGGACCTGGCGCAATCGCGTCAGGGTGGCCACTCTCCAACGTCGTTTGACAAGACCGACCGGGCCGATGCCGAAGGGCCGGGCGGGCGCAAACAGCGCGGGCTCGATATCCCATGTGTCCGAACCCGGACAGCGGTCGCTTCGCCCGCGCGACGGCGGAGGGACTCGCCGCGCCCTGCGTCCGCGCGCCGGTTTTCGCGTGTATCGCGTTGCAGCATCGCCTATATGCTTCGCCGTCGCCGGCTCGTTCTACCTCAGCACGCCCCTCCAATCGAAAGCCACGTTTCATGGATCTGCGCAACATCGCGATCATCGCGCATGTCGACCACGGCAAGACGACCCTGGTGGACAAGCTGCTGCAGCAGAGCGGCACCTTCCGCGACAATCAGCGGGTGGCCGAGCGGGCGATGGATTCCAACGATCTCGAGCGCGAGCGGGGGATCACCATCCTCGCCAAATGCACCTCGGTGATGTGGCACGAGGTCCGGATCAACATCGTGGACACGCCGGGCCACGCCGATTTCGGCGGTGAGGTCGAGCGCATCCTCTCGATGGTGGATTCCTGCCTGCTGCTCGTGGACGCCGCCGAAGGGCCGATGCCGCAGACCAAGTTCGTGCTCGGCAAGGCCCTGAAGATCGGGCTGCGGCCGATCGTGGTGATCAACAAGGTCGACAAGCCCGAGCAGCGGGCCGACGAGGTGCTCGACGAGATCTTCGATCTCTTCGCCGCACTGGACGCCGACGAGCACCAGCTCGATTTCCCGCATCTCTACGCCTCGGCCAAGCAGGGCTGGGCGGTGCGCGAGACGGGCGACGAGACGGTCGATCTCGCACCCTTGTTCGAGACCATCGTGCGTCACGTCCCGCCGCCCGTCGCCGACGAGAGCGGGCCCTTTCGCATGCTGGCGACGACGCTGGAGAACAATCCCTATCTCGGCCGCCTTTTGACCGGGCGGATCGAGAGCGGCGTGGTGCGGGCCAACCAGCCGCTCAAGGCGCTCGGCCGCACCGGTGAATTGCTGGAGAACGGCCGGGTCTCCAGGATCCTGGCGTTCCGCGGTCTGGAGCGGCAGCCGGTCGACGAAGCGCAGGCCGGCGACATCGTGGCCATCGCCGGCTTCTCGAAGGCGACCGTGGCCGATACGCTGTGCGACCCTTCGGTGGAGGAGCCGATCGCCGCCCAGCCGATCGACCCTTCGACCATCGCCATGACGTTCTCGGTCAACGATTCGCCCTATGCCGGCCAGGACGGAACCAGGGTGACGTCGCGCCAGATCTGGGAGCGGCTGCGGCGTGAGGCCGAGGGCAACGTCGCGATCGGCGTGCGTCAGGCCGAAGGCCGCGACAGCTTCGAGGTCGCCGGGCGTGGTGAGCTGCAGCTCGCGGTGCTGATCGAGACCATGCGCCGCGAAGGCTTCGAACTGTCGATCAGCCGGCCCCGGGTGCTCTATCGCGAGGAGGACGGCCGGCGGCTGGAGCCGATCGAGGAGGTCGTCGTCGACGTCGACGAGGAATATGCGGGCGCCGTCGTGCAGAAGCTGACGGAGCGCAAGGCCGATCTGGTGGAGATGCGGCCGGCCGGTGCGGGCAAGCAGCGGCTGGTGTTCCACGCACCCACCCGCGCCCTGATCGGCTATCACGGCGAATTCCTGACCGACACCCGCGGCACCGGCGTGATGAACCGGCTGTTCCACGACTGGCAGCCCTATCGCGGCCCCATCGCCCAGCGCCATACCGGCGTGCTCATCAGCTCCGAGCAGGGCGAGGCGGTGGCCTACGCCTTGTGGAAGCTCGAGGATCGCGGACCGATGATGATCGACGCCGGCGACAGGGTCTATGGCGGCATGATCATCGGCGTGCACACCCGCGGCAACGATCTCGAGGTCAATCCCCTGAAGGGCAAGCAGTTGACCAACATCCGTGCGGCCGGCAAGGATGATGCGATCCAGCTGACGCCGCCGATCCGCATGACCCTGGAAAAGGCGATCGCCTACATCGCCGACGACGAGCTGGTCGAGGTGACGCCGGCGGTCATCCGCCTGCGCAAGCGCCACCTCGACCCGCACGAGAGAAAACGGGCGTCGCGAAAGGTCGAGATGGCCTGAGACGCCTCCGGCCACGGGAGAAGTCGCCATGTCCCTGCCCCGAACCGCCGCCACCGACGCCATGTGGCGCGCCTTCAAGGAGGCACGCGGCGTCGCAGGCGAGCGTCACGACGTGGTGCGTTTCGGCGACGGACCCGCCATGGCGGACGAGCTCTTGGCGCTCTGCCTCGCCGGCACCAAGCGGGCGACGGCGTCGCTGCTGCGCGAATACGGGCCAGAGGCACCGGTGCCGCAGGTGGGCGACCATGTGGTGGTGCTGGATGGACGGGGCGAGCCGCGCTGTATCTGGCGGACGATCCGGGTCGACGTGGCGCCGCTTTGCGCCGTCGACGAAGCCTTCGCCCGGGACGAAGGCGAGGGCGATCGCACCCGCGCCTCGTGGCTCGAGCTCCACAACCGCTATTTCGCCGATCAGGCGGCGCGCGAAGGCTTCGCGATGCACGAGGAGATCGAGACCGTGTTCGAGCGCTTCGTGCTGGTATGGCCGCCCGAAGCGGCGGACGAATGAGCCCGGCGAAGCGATGCGTCGTGCGGCGGGCCGCGTCTCACGCCGTGCGGTCGGGTTCGGCCGGGTACCAGTTCTCGTCGCGCAATTGTTCGAGGGTGTAGGGGCGGTCGGCCGGCAGTGCTTCGGCCGCGGCGAATTCCTCGTGCTCCTGCAATTCGCTCGCCGCCATTTTGCGTGCGCGCCGATAGATCGTCTCCAGTCGGGGCTCGACGGCGCGCGCCAGGGCCGGCGACCATCGCGCAGCGATCGCCGCGCGTGCCGACAACACGCTGCGCTGCCAGCCGAAACGCGGGCGCGCCGACGGCGAATGCTGCAATTCGAGCAGATGGACCATCAGTCGCTCGAGCTGGCTCTCGACCGCATGCCGCTGCTCGTTGCCCAAATCCTCGACCTCTTCGGCGACATGGGCCCAGTCCACCTGCGCCACGCTGTTGGAGTGACGGTTCGCGGCGGCACGCAGGGCCTGCGCCTGCTCGCGCGTCCAGGCATAGAAATCGCGGCTGTAGAGGTCGTTCGGCTCGGTCGCCATGGGCTCACTTCGACCCCGCACCATCGGCCCTTCAGGACGCCAGCACGAGGGTGAGCGACATCAGCGCGGCGAAGCCGGCCCAGATCGTCGTGGCCCGGCGGGCCTGGTCGGATGCGAGACGGCCGACGCCGAAGCGCCGCGCGATCGGGTGCCAGAAGGCGGGCGCCACCAGCCACAGCGCGGTGACGGCGCCGGCGAAACTGAGCAGACCCGGCGCCACACCGGCGCAGCGTGCACCGACGATCTCGACGTCACCGACACCCAGAAGACCCGGCTCGCAGGTGAGGCCCGCCCAACTCCCGATCGCCACCAGCAGCCAGCCGACGAGCCCGGCCGCGGCCAGCGGCAGGTCCGGATCGCTGACCGCGGGTGCGGCGGGCTCCGCCGCGGCGGGCGCCGTCGCCGTCCGCTCGCTTTCGGCCGCAGCCGCATCCGCCTCTTCCTGCTTGCGCCGGTGGCTCTGCATGGCGGCCGAGCGTGCGGCGATGCTGGCGCGCGGGTCGTAGGCCGGTGCGTGGGCTTCGGCCAGCCCTTGCGCTGGTCCGCCAGCGGAGGTCGGCTGTCCGCCCTGATAGCCCAGCGTGCGCACCTGATCGACGATCAGCGAGACGGCCCGCTCGCTGAAGCCGACCTCGCGCAGCCGATCGGCGAGGACGTCCGACGTCGCGTTCGTCGTGCTGCCGGAGGTTCGCGCCCGTGCGTCGGGTCGGGTATCGGGGCGGGCATCGGGTCGGGCGATGTCGGCGCTCATGATGTGGTTGCTCCGTTGACGGTCGCGGATCGCGCGAAGCGGGCTGCGCGCGGCAAACTAGCCCGCGATCCGGTCGCGCGCTACCGTCAAGCGTCTGCGGCGTCAAGCGTCTGCGGCGTCAAGCGTCCCCGGCGCTCTCACCCGGCGCGCCCTGCCAGCGGACCGGCCTTTCCGCGGCATGAGCCGGCAGCGCCATGCCTTCCATCACCGTCTCTTCGCACTCGTCGCGATCGTAGAGCTCGAAGCCCGCGGCTTCGTAGGTCGCCACGGCGCGCGGATGATCGAGGTCGCAGGTGTGCACCCAGAGGCGTCCGGCACCCCTGGTCCAGGCGTGCCGCACCGCCCAGTCCAGAAGATAACGTCCGAGACCCCGGCCGATGAATTCGGGGATCAGACCGAAATAGGCGAGCTCGACATCCGGCGCCTCGCGGACGTCGAGCTCGGCAAAACCGGCCGGAACCCCGTGACACCAGAGAACCCGGATATCGACGCCCGGGTCACGGATGATGGCCGCGAGATCCGCATCGTCGAGCAGCCGGCGGCGGGTCCAGAGCCAGTCGGCGCCCACCGTGTCGTAGAGATAGCGATAAAAGGAGACGGTCGGCTCGAGCGCCCTGACCACCTCGATACCGGAACCGGGCGGCTGCAGCGGCGCCCCCTTGGGCCGCTCGAGCATCTCCAGCCAGGATACGGTGGTGGTGACGTGACCGGTGCGCGCTCCTGCCGTTCGGTTCACGTCAGCGCTCGATCGGCGTGTCGGGCCGGCTGCCCCATTCGCTCCAGGAGCCGTCATAGACCGCCACGTCGTCGCGGCCGAGTGCGGCCAGCGCCAGGGCCGCGGTGGCGGCGGTGACACCCGATCCGCAGCTGGTGACGATCGGCCGTCCGAGATCGAGGCCCGCTTCCTCGAACGAGCGGCGCAGGCGATCGGGCGACGCCATCGTGCCCTCTCCGGTCAACAGCTCGCCATAGGGCAGGTTGCGGCTGCCCGGGATGTGGCCGGCGCGCAGACCCGGGCGCGGCTCGGGCTCCTGCGCCTCGAACCGGCCGCGCGAGCGGACGTCGAGGATCTGCTCGCGGCGGCTCGCTACCTGCGATCGGACCTGATCGAGCTCGCGCAGCAGCATATTGTTCTGCCGGGCGGTGAAATGGCGCTCGGTGGGGCGCACCGGCATGTCGTCCAGGGGCCGGCCCTCGGCCTTCCAGCGGGTGAGGCCGCCGTCGAGCACGGCGACGTCGCCGTGGCCGAACAGGCGGAACATCCACCAGACCCGCGCCGAGGCGGAAAAGCGGTTGTCGTCGTAGACGACGATGCGGGTGCCGTCGCCCAGCCCGAGCTTGCGGACCCGTGCCGAGAATCTGGCCGGAGAGGGGATCATGTGCGGCAGATCGCTCTTCTCGTCGGCGATCTCGTCGATGTCGAAGAAGACCGCCCCCTCGATGTGCGCAGCCTCGTATTCCGCACGTGCATCGCGATCGACCCCCGGCAGAAACCAGGTGGCGTCGACCGGCTTGATGTCCGGCGCCCCCAGATGGGCGGCCAGCCATTCGGTCGATACCAGCGCGTCGAAGGTCGCATCGTTCATGAAAGACTCCCGTGTCGTTCTCGGGCCGTCATGCGGCCCAGGGCGGCAGCGGCAGGTTCTTCTCCCGCAGGAAGTCGGGATTGAACAGCTTGGACTGATAGCGGCTGCCATGGTCGCAGAGCACGGTGACGATCGTGTGACCGGGCCCCATCTCCTTCGCCAGCCGCACCGCCGCGGCGACGTTGATGCCCGACGAGCCGCCCACCACAAGGCCCTCCTTCTCGATCAGCCGCCAGATGAAGGGCAGGGCCTCTTCGTCGCCGATACGGTAGGCGCCGTCGATCGGCGCACCTTCGAGGTTGGCGGTCACGCGTCCCTGGCCGATGCCCTCGGTGATCGAGCTGCCCTCGGCCTTCAATTCGCCGTGCACGACCCAATGATAGAGGGCGGCACCCATCGGATCGGCCAACTGGATGCGTACTGCGGGCTTCTCCTCCTTCAGCCGCATGGCGACGCCGGCCAGCGTCCCGCCGGTCCCGACGGCGCAGGTGAAGGCGTCGACCTTCCCTTCCGTCTGCCGCCAGATTTCGGCACCCAGATGCTCGTAATGACCCTGCCGGTTGGCGGTATTGTCGAACTGGTTGGCCCAGATGGCGCCGTTCGGCTCCTTCGCCGCCATCTCCTCGGCCAGACGGCCCGAATATTTCACGTAATTGTTCGGATCCTTGTAGGGCACCGCCGGCACCTCGATGAGATCGGCGCCGCAGGAGCGGATCATGTCCTTCTTCTCGCGGCTCTGCGTCTCGGGGATGACGATGACGGTGCGATAGCCCTTGGCGTTGCCGACCACGGCGAGACCGATGCCGGTATTGCCGGCGGTGCCCTCGACGATCACCCCGCCCGGGCGCAGCACGCCCCGCGCCTCGGCATCCTCGATGATGGCCAGAGCCGCACGGTCCTTGATCGAGCCGCCGGGATTGAGGAACTCGCACTTTGCCAATATCTCGCAACCGGTCTCGTCGGAAAGCCGGCGCAGACGCAAGAGCGGCGTGTCGCCGACGAGATCGATGAGGCTGGATCGGATGGGCATCGGCTTTCCCGTGTCGGAAGATGGAGCCCGGTGCGGAAGGTCCGGCACCGAGATTTAGAGCCGCTGGGAAGGCGTCGCAAGGATGAGCATCGACCTGCACGAGATCGAGAGCGCCCTGGCCGGGGCGCTGCCGGGCGGCCTCGACGAGCGCATCGAGACGCATGCGGCGGTCGTGCTGCTGGGTGGCGACCGCGCCTTCAAGCTGAAGAAGCCCGTCGCCTTCAGCTTTCTCGACTTCACCACGCTCGCGGCGCGAGAGGCGGCACTGCGCAACGAACTGGCCCTCAACCGCCGGACCGCGCCACACATCTATCGGTGCGTGCGGCCGGTGACGATGACGGGCGATCGGCTCGGCCTTCCGGGTGAAGGAGAGGGCGACGGCGAGGGGGTGATCGTCGAGTGGGTCCTGGAAATGCGGCGTTTCCCCCAATCCTGCCGCTTCGATCGCGTCGCCGCCCGGCACGGCCTCGAGCCCGCTTCGATGCTGGCGCTCGGCCGCGAGGTGGCGCGCTTTCACGGGACGCTCGCACCGCTGACCGAAGCCGGCGGCGCCGCGGCGCACGAGGAGATCGCCCGCGGCAACGCGCTCGATCTGCGCCGCAGCGTGCCGGAGGTGCTGGACGAGGCCACCGTCGAGCTCCTGATCCGGCGGCTCGACGCCGAGCTGTCGTCGCGCACGCCGTTGCTCGAGAAGCGCAGGCGCGAGGGCTTCGTGCGGCACTGCCACGGCGACCTCCACCTCGAGAACATCGCCCTTCTCGACGACCGGCCGGTGCTGTTCGACTGCATCGAGTTCGACGACGCCTTCGCCCGCATCGACCTGCTCTACGACATCGCCTTCCTGGTCATGGACCTCCTCGACCGCGGTTTCGCCGATGCTGCCTGGCAGGTGCTGCACGGCTATCTCGAGGCGAGCGCCGACGAGGATGCGAACGACGCCGGCCTCGCCCTCCTGCCGCTCTTTCTCGCCACCCGCGCCGTGATCCGCGGCAAGATCGAGGCGTTCGGCGCCCGCAGGGCCAGGGCCCGCGGCTATCTCGCTCTCGCCGCCGACTGCCTCGCCGACGAGGCGCCGTCGATGATCGCCGTGGGCGGCCTCTCGGGCACCGGCAAGAGCACGCTCGCCATGCGCCTGGCTCCGATGGTGGGCGCACGTCCCGGTGCGGTCCTGCTGCGCAGCGACGTGCTGCGCAAGCGCCTGATCGGCCTCGAGCCGACCGAGAGGGCACCCGCTCGCGCCTATGACGAGACGGTCAGCGAGGCGATGTTCGCCCGCATGGCCGAGCGCGCGCTCCGGCTGCTCGAAGCGGGCCGCTCGGTCGTGGTCGACAGCGTCTTCGCCCGGCCCGGGCAGCGCCGGGCGATGCGCGCCGTCGCCGATCGCGCGGGCGCGCCGTTCGAGGGCATCTGGCTGCACGCCCCGCAGACGGTCCTCGAAGCCCGCGTCGCCGCCCGCCGCAACGACGCCTCCGACGCCGACGTGACCATCGTGCGCCAGCAGGCCACGTACGATCCGGGCGCGATCGACTGGCACCAGCAGGACGCGTCTCGAGGCGTGGAGGATACGCTGCGGGCGCTCGAGCCCGTCCTGGCGCCGCTCCGCCGATCCTCGCCCGCCGCACCACCATCCTCCGACGACGGTTGAACCGCGCCGCGCTGGCTCGCGCGCGCCGTCTCGTGCATGTTCGCCGCCACGAAAGACATCGAGGAGGTGACGTGGCGAGATCATCACCCGCGGGCGCACCCCTGCTGATGGGGGTCGATGCCGGGACCACCAACACCAAGGCCGTGATCGTCGATACGGCCGGCCGGGTGGTCGCCGCCGCGACCGAGCCGACACCGATCGTCTATCCCGCACCCGAATGGGCCGAATATGAGGGCGAGACCCTCTGGCGGGTTGCGGCCGGCGCGGTCCGTGCGGCGCTGGGGCAGCTCGACGATCCGGCGCGTGTCGTGGGCGTCGCCTTCGCCGGCATGGCCGAGACCGCCGTGCCGCTCGATGCGGCGGGTCGCACCACCGGCCCGGCCATCGCCTGGTTCGACAAGCGCACCCGCGGCGAGCTGGCCTTCATCGAGGAGCGCGTCGGCAAGGACAGGCTGTTCGAGATTTCCGGCCTCGCACCGGAGCCGATCTTCGGCCTCTGCAAGCTGCTCTGGCACCGTACCCACCGCATCGAGGCGTTCGAGCGGACTCGCAAGTGGCTCAACGTGCCGGACTATCTGGCCTGGCGTGCCTGCGGCGAGATGGCCACGGACTACAGCCTCGCCTGCCGGACCTTCGCCCTCGATCTGAACGCGCTCGTCTGGTCGCACGAGGTGCTGGAAGCGGTCGACGTCGATCCCTCGATCATGCCACCGCTGGCGCCGAGTGGCCGGGCCCTGGGCACAATCGACGCGCGAGGCGCCGCGGCGACGGGTCTCGGCCGGCATTGCGTGGTCGCCGTGGGCGGACACGACCACATCGTCGGTGCCGTCGCCGCCGACGCCATGCGCCCGGGCGTGCTGCTGCATTCGACCGGCACCACCGAAGCGGTGCTGATGGCGTCCGATCGGGCCGGGCGCAACCCGGCGCTGGGGCGGGCCGGCTATACCCAGGGCGTGTCCTTCGTCGATCGGCCGGTCTGGTATGCGATCGGCGGCTCGTTCACCGCCGGCGCGGCGATCGAATGGTTCAAACGCACGATCGCCGCCGATGCCGATTTCGCCACCCTGATCGCCGAAGCCCGGGACGCGCCGCCCGGCGCCCTCGGTGCCGGCTTCCTGCCGCAATTGCGGCTGGGCACGCCGCCCGAGCCCGACGCCCACGCCCGCGGCGCCTTTTTCGGGCTGAGCACCGATCTCGGGCGCGGTCATCTGTTCCGAGCGGTGCTCGAAGGGATCGCGATCGATGCGCGGCTGTGCGGCGAGGGGCTGCTGCGGCTTCTGCCGGCGGCCGAGCCCGAGGCCGTGCGGGTGATCGGCGGGCTGACCCGCAACCCGCTCTACATGGAGATCAAGGCCGCCGTGATGGGACGCCCGATCACCCGGGTCGATCTCGTCGACAGCGTCGCCGCCGGTGCGGCACTGCTGGCCGGACTCGGTGCCGGCGTCCATGCCGATCTCGGGAGCGGCCTTGCGGCGATGCGGCCGCCCGAGGTCGAAATCCGCCCCGAAACGGCGAGTGCCGCCTTCTACGATCGTCTGGTGCGCGAGGTCTTCACCGGCGCCGCCGCCCGGCTCCGACCGTTGCACCGGGCGGCCCAGACGGCCCTTGCCGGTGAGATCAGCCCTTCAGCACCGGCTCGGTGATCTCGAGATCGGTCGCCAGATCGCGGATCGGCCGGATGCGGGACTTCTCCAGCTCGCCATGATAGGCGCGCACCGCCTCGGCCGGATCGATCTCACCGTCGACCAGCCGCTTCATCAGGGCGACGAGCGCCAGCGGGTCTTCGGCGAGATTGATTTTGCGGCCGAACAGCACCAGACGGGCGCCACCCTTCTGCGATGCGGCGAGCAGCTCGAACGTGTCGCGCGCGGTGCCGGCCCCGCCACCCAGGATGCCGACGATGATGCCCGGATCGTAGGCGACCAGCTCCTCGAGCGCCCTGGGGCCGTTATAGGCGATCTTGAGGAACTGCGGGCGCTGCGCCAGCGGTACGCCGGCGATCACCCGCACGATGTTGTCGTTGACGAATTCACCGATCTCGGCGAGCGCCATCTTCTCGGCGCCGACATTGGGGTTGAACACCTCGAGAAAGTGCTCGAAGCCGAACCGCTCGGCTTCGATGCGAAAGGCGCGGTAGGCTTCGCCGGCCAGCGCGTCACGCTCGGGATCGTTCATGAAGGTGATGGAATAGAGACCCAGATCGGCGTGCGTGGGCGGCGTGCCGGGCTCGACGCCAAGCCTGCCGTACATCGCGTGCTCGATCAGGGCCGTGCGGTGCGGCAGCGAAGGGCGCTCCTTGTAGCCGCCGTGGCGGGCGCTCCAGATGTCGGTGGTGTCGTTGGCGCGGATCGCCCGCGCCACGCGGCTGCCCTCGAACACGCCCCTGGCTACCAGCTTGTCGAGCGAGCCGATCGACAGGAGGGCGAGATCGATGATGTCCTGCGCCACCAGCGCTTCGACCTGCGCCAGATAATCCGGCATGGTCTTCCAGCCCGCACCGCTGAGCCGAGGCCCGGGCATCGGAATACCGCCGCCCATGTCGCCGTCCTTGGCGTCACAGATGGCGAAGTCCCTGGTGCCCGACGGATCCTTGCGGATACGGGCGAGCTTTTCCTGAAGTCGGCTGGTCGGCACGGCAATTCCCCGGGGCGTGCGTTTCGATCGTCGATTGGTTAGGCTCACCCGCACGGCGTGACAAGCCGTCGAAGGGGGGAACATCGATGAGCAAGGGTCCGCATCGACTCGTCTACGAGGTGATCGAGGGGTGGGAACGGCTGCCCGAAGGCTGGTCGTTCGTCGAGGTCGCGGGCGTGGCGGTCGACAGCCGTGATCGCGTCTACGTGTTCAACCGCGGCGCCCATCCGGTCATCTTCTTCGACAAGGAGGGCAAGTTCCTCGATGCCTGGGGCGAGGGTGTCTTCACCTCGCCGCACGGCATCTTCATCGACGGGCGGGACCGCCTCTATTGCGCCGACGACGGCGATCACACCGTGCGCGTCTTCGACACCGAGGGCACGCTGCAGATGATGCTGGGCGAGCCGGGCGTCGCCGCCGAGACCGGCTTCGCCCTTGGTGTGAGCCGGGTGCAGCACAGCGGCGGACCCTTCAACAAGGTCACCAACGTCGCCACCGGACCCACGGGCGACCTCTTCGTCGCCGACGGCTACGGCAATGCGCGGGTCCACCGCTTCACCGCCGACGGCCGGCTGCTCTGCTCGTGGGGCGAACCGGGCTCCGGGCCCGGCCAGTTCGACCTGCCGCACGGGATCGCCGTGGACAGCGGCGGCCGCGTCTTCGTCGCCGACCGCGAGAACTCCCGCATCCAGATCTTTTCGTCCGACGGCGCCTTTCTCGATGCCTGGAACTGGGTCAACCGCCCGGACGATCTCTTCATCGACGCGAACGACTATCTCTACGTCGCCGAGCTCGGCTGGTCGACACCGCCGCAGGCGCAGCCGCATTTCAACTTCATGCTGCACCCGCCGCACGGCCACGATCCGGTCGCCCGGGTGACGGTGTGCGATCTCGACGGAAGCGTGGTCTCGCGCTTCGGCGGCCACGAGGCGGTGCTGCCAGGCAACTTCATCGCGCCGCACGGCATCGCCGTGGACAGCCGGGGCGACCTCTATGTCGGCGAGGTCGTCGAGCGCTCGGGCGCGCGCCGCCACTTCGCCCCGCTCACCTGCCACGCCTTCCAGAAATTCGTCCGCTCCGGCTGACGGGCGACGTTAGTTCAGCCGTCAGGTTCGGGCGTCTGCACGGTGATGCGGAACGCCTGCGAGCCCTTGGGATCGCGCCAGAAGGAGAGGCCGCGATACTTTTCGAAGAGGTCCAGCGGCAGCACGGTGCGCCTGGCTGTGAAGGCCACCTTGCGCTGGACCGTGTGCAGCCCCGGCGTCGAGAGCTGGGCGTCGAATTCGGGCTCGGCATACTCCACATTGTCGAAATCGTGTTCGCACCAAGGCTGCTCGAGGAACTCGTAGATCAGCTTCATGCATTCGCGCGGCCGCTGCGCCAGGATGTCGTATTCGATGATCAAGAGCGAGCGTGACTGCGGCCCGTAATAGGCTTCCTTGAGCGCCGACCATGGAAAGCCAACGAGCCGGTCGCGATGCGCCAGCGCTTCGGTGCGGCTGTAGACGGTGGCCCGCTCCTGCGCCGTGGCGAAGAGCCGCGACGGCACGAAGGCGTTGGCGCGCACCAGCCGCTCGATGCTGTCCATGATCCAGGCGACCGAGCGCACGCAGCAGAGCACCTTGGCCCCGGGGTGGATCGCCAGCACGGCGGGCAGCCGCGCCGCCCAGCCGCGATCCGTGTCGAACACGACCTCCTTTTCCGCCTGCGGCGCATAGAAGGTCTCGAAGAGCGACGCCAGGAGGGCGCGCTTCTGCTCGTCGGTGATGAAGAGCGCCGTCTCGTTGCCGGCCCCCATCGCATTGAGCATCACCCCGAAGAGCGTGCCGACGGGCCCCGTCATCGCCGCATGAAACCGCGGATTCTGCCGGAGAATCCCGGCCAGCAGCGTCGAGCCCGACCGCGGCAGCCCGGAGATGAGATGGATTTGCGGCGCCATGACCCGTGATGCGACTCCGTATCGCACGCTGCCGAACGGACTTAGCGCCGAAAGCGCCTGTACGTCGAGACGCCGTTACCCTTAGGGTACTTCTTCCTCGGGCAGGCACGATCACGATGACAGATCCCCATGTTCGGGGAGATGAGGAGACGAGCCATGTCCGAACCACGAGCGCCCGCATTCCAGGACGCCCTTACTTTCGCCGACACCGAAGCGACCATAAGCCGACTCCAGGCCACGCTGACCGTCACCACGCTCGACGACGTCGTCGACGCAACCGACGGCGTGCTGAGCCTGCGCGAGGCGGTCGGCGAAGCCAATGCCCGCACCGGTGCGGACACCATCACCTTCGCCGACGCGCTGCACGGCGGCAGTGTCCGCATCGAGGGTCCCCTCGGGATCACCGACGATCTCGTCGTCGACGGCGATCCGGCCGATGGCGGCTCGTCGTCGATCGGTTTGCGCTTCGCCGGGGAGAACAGCGGCGGCTTCGACGTGCGTGATGCGGCGGTGACGTTCGAGGATCTCGGCATCATCGAAGAGACGATCGATGGCGGCAGCCCGCTCCGGACCGTCGATTCGTCCGTTCGTCTGGAGCGTGTGGATGTCCGGAGCGGCGGCGAATATTCGAGCGGCATCGGCGTCGCCGGCGGCTCGCTCGAGATCGTCGACGGCAGTGTCGGCGCCTATGCCGCAGCCGTCACGGCGATCGGCCTCTCCGACGGTGCCCGACTGATCGTCGAGGACAGCCTGATCACGGCCAAGGAAGCCACCGGCGAGATCGGCGGCTCCGCCGGCATCGGCGGTAACGGCGAGGTGGTGCTGAGCGGCAGCACGATCGACGTCTCGACCTCTCCCTCGGGCAATCCCTTCGGTGTCGACGGCGTCGTGCTCGACGGCCGGCTCACCGTGACCAACAGCACCATCGTCGCGGGCAGTGGCAACGGTAGCGGCGATCCGGCCACGGGCATCACGCTCGAAGCCGGCGGCACGGCCAGCCTGACCAGCGTCACCATTGCCGCGCGCGCAGGTTCGAGCGGCGACCTCACCGGCATCGAAGTCGCCCCGTCGGCGGACCTCACGCTCGCCGGCAGCCTCGTTACCGGCGGCACGAGCGTCGACGGCACCTTCACCGACGGCGGCGGCAACGTTCTGGGCGACCGTGACGGCGTGGCCGCCGGCGACGTCTTCGAGAGCGGTACGCTCGCCGACAATGGCGGCCCGACCCCGACGCTCGCCCTGCGCGAAGACGCGTCCAACCCGGCCATCGGCGGCGCCGATCCGGCGACGGCCGAAGCCCTGGACCAGCGCGGTTTCGCCCGCGACGCCGCCCCGGACAGCGGCGCCTTCGAGGCCGGTGCCGGGCCGGTTGCGCCGCCCGTCGCGGGTCCGCTGCCCGATCTGGTCGACGGCCGGCCGCTGGCGGATTCCGCCATCAACGGCGTCGACCGGGCGTTCTTCACCCTCGATCCGGGCACCGATGCCACCTTCACCTTCCTCGACGAAGGCGGCCGCTTCGTCAGCACGCTCGGGGTCTACCGGATCACCGACGACGGGACGATCACCGATCCGAAGATCGTCTTCGCCGGTCTCGACACCAACTCCCTTCCCGACGCGCCGGTCGATCCGGGCGATCAGGTGTCGCTGAGCGATCTCTACGGCCCGGGTGCCTTCGCCGGAGGCGGGGAGTTCGGCCTCTTCCTGATCGCCGACGGCTTCAGGCTCCAGCCCGAGCTCGTCGACGGCGACGGCCGCTTCGAATTCCGCGACGGCGACGAGATCGCCCATATCGGCGACGCCGTGCCGAAGCTGGTGCACATCGCCGGCGACGGGCGGGAGACGCTGGTGGATGGTGCCGTCGTGCACACCGTCGATGCCGGCGCGGCCGATCCGCTCTCCAACGCGCTCAATCCGAGCGGCCGGGGCCAGGTGGTCTCGGGCCTGCAGGACGACGCCTTCGTGGTCGCCTTCGAGGACGTGCCGCTCGGCGTGAACGACGGTTTCGGCGGCCGTGACTTCAACGACGTGCTGATCGCGGTCGACGTCGAACCCGATATGGCCCCGCCCGGCATGCACCAGTGGGCGCCGCCGTCCGACGATCCCTTCTTCGTCTGAGGGTCGTTTTTCGTCCGACGCGGGGATGACGGCCCCGCGTCGGCTTGACGTTACCGCAGGAGTGGCGAAAGTGGGCTGATGAACGAGCCCGAAGCGCCCGGCGGCCTTTCCTACGACGAGATGTTCGTCACCGACGACGTGCCGAGGCGCGCCTATCAGGCCTATTGCCGCTGGCTCGACGGCGAGGACGACAGGAGCCTGCGCAAGAAGGCCGCCGAATGCGAGACCTTCTTCAGGCGCACCGGCATCACCTTCAACGTCTACAGCGAGGCCGAAGCGGCCGAGCGGCTGATCCCCTTCGACGTGGTGCCGCGGATCGTCGGCGGGGCTGAGTGGGCGCGGCTGGTGCGCGGCATCGACCAGCGCGTGCGGGCGATCAACGCCTTCCTGTTCGACGTCTATCACCGCCAGGAAATCCTGCGGGCCGGGCGCATCCCGCTCTCCTTCGTCGCCGACAACGAGGCCTTCGCGCCGCAGATGATCGGCGTCTCGCCGCCCGGCAACGTCTACACCCACATCGTGGGCGTCGACCTGGTGCGCACCGCCGAGGACCGCTTCTTCGTGCTCGAGGACAATGCCCGCACACCGTCGGGCGTCTCCTACATGCTCGAGAACCGCGAGACGATGCTGCAGATGTTCCCCGAGCTCTTCTCACGCGTGAAGGTGCGCGCCGTGAGCGACTATCCGCGCGCCCTGCGCCGCTCGCTCGCCGAATGCGCGCCGCCGGCCTGTTCGGGGCGGCCGACGGTGGCGGTACTCACGCCCGGCATCCACAATTCGGCCTATTTCGAGCATGCGTTCCTCGCCGACCAGATGGGTGCGGAGCTGGTCGAAGGCCACGATCTGCGCGTCGAGAACGGCCGCATCGCCATGCGCACGACCCAGGGCTACCAGCCGATCGACGTGCTCTACCGGCGGATCGACGACGACTATATCGATCCCCTCGTGTTCCGCCCGGATTCGCTGCTGGGCGTGCCGGGCGTGATGGACGTCTACCGTGCCGGCGGCATCACGCTGGCCAACGCACCCGGCACCGGCATCGCCGACGACAAGGCGCTCTATTCCTACATGCCCGACATCGTCGAGTTCTACACCGGCGAGAAGCCGCTGCTCGAGAACGTCCCGACATGGCGCTGCTCGGAGCCCGACGCGCTGGCCTACGTGCTTGAGCATCTGGCCGAGCTGGTGGTCAAGGAGGTGCACGGCTCGGGCGGCTACGGCATGCTGATCGGCCCGGCCGCGAGCCGGAAGGAACTCGCCGCCTTCGCCGCCAAGCTCAAGGCGCGACCGGCCAACTACATCGCCCAGCCGACGCTCGCACTCTCCACCGTGCCGATCCTCACCCGCTCCGGTCTCGCACCCCGGCACGTCGATCTGAGACCGTTCGTGCTGGTCAGCCCGAGGAATATCCACATCACGCCGGGCGGCCTGACCCGCGTGGCGCTCAAGAAGGGCTCGCTGGTGGTCAATTCCAGCC
>JAGREO010000095.1 GCA_020446525.1 Geminicoccaceae bacterium
TGCCGATCGAGGTGATGGCGGAGCGTGGGCGCGAAACGCTGCGCCATGGCCCGATGAAGCCCATGGGCCTGACCAATGCGCATAACCGCGAGGTCAAGCCTTATGCCGTCGTGCAACTGCGCCAGGACAATGCGCTCGGCACGCTTTACAACATGGTCGGCTTCCAGACCAAGTTGCGCCACGGCGAGCAGACACGGGTATTCCGCACGATCCCCGGCCTCGAGCGGGCCGAGTTCGCACGGCTGGGCGGCATCCACCGCAACACCTTCGTCAACGCCCCGCGCCTGCTGGACGGCGAACTGCGCCTGCGCGCGCGGCCGCACATCCGCCTGGCCGGCCAGATCACCGGCTGCGAGGGCTATGTCGAGAGCGCCGCCATCGGCCTGCTCGCCGCCCTCTTCGCCGCGGCCGAACATGATGGCCGAACGCTGGCCCCGCCGCCTCCGACCACCGCACACGGTGCCATCCTGGCGCACGTCACCGGCGGTGCCCACGCCGAGACCTTCCAGCCCATGAACGTCAATTTCGGCCTCTTCCCCCCGCTGCACGAAGAGGCCGGACCCGCCGCCGGCCGCCGCCTGGGCAAACGCGAGCGCAAGCCGGCGATGGCGCGTCGCGCGCTCGACGATCTGGCACCATGGGCGGCGAGCGCGGGGATAGCAACCGCGGGGCTAGGCGCACATGCCTCTTGTCAATCGGTCACAGCAGCGTAAAAAGACTAGGCGAACCATGGTTGGTGGTCTCGACTTCGAGCGGCACAACATATTGTATTCGAGCGGCGTTCATCTCACGATGGAACAACGACCACGAAGTGGCGGCGGGACGCACCTTCCGCCGCCTCCGCGGCGGCCGGCGTGCCGTTCGGGTCGCACCGGCATCTGCGCTCGGCGGACGGCGTGAGCGCGCCCGAAACGACCACCGAAGCCGGCGGACTGCCGTTTCAGGTGCGCGGCTCGATGCAGACGATGCTCTGCCTGCGGCTGCTGCGCCCCGAGGATCCTTCCTTCTTCGATCAGCTCGTCGACAAGATCGCGCACAATCCCGACTTCTTCCGTGACGCGCCGCTGGTGCTCGACGTCGGCCCGGCGACCGACGCGGCGGCCGGCGACCTCGCCTCGATGGTGGAGCGGCTGCGCCGGCACCGGCTGGTGCCGGTGGGCGTGCAGAACGCTTCGGCGGCCTGGAAAGAAGCCGCCGCCGCGGCCGGCCTCGCGGTCTTCGCCCAGGGCGGCAACAGCACGGCGGGTTCCCAGAACAGCACGACGAGCCGCGCGCCCGCCTCCAGCCCGTCGCGCCAGCCGCCGGCCAAGCCGGTGCGCGCGCCCACCGTCATCGTCCGGCAACCGGTGCGCGGCGGCCAGCAGGTGTCGAGCGAGGGCGACATGGTGGTGCTGGCTGCCGTCAGCCCCGGTGCCGAGATCGCCGCCGCCGGCTGCATCCACGTCTATGGGGCGTTGCGCGGCCGCGCCTTCGCCGGCATGGAAGGTGACGAGACGGCGATGATCTTCTGTGATCAGATGAGTGCGGAACTCGTCTCCATCGCCGGCCTCCATCTGGTCAACGAGGAAATCGACGAGCGCCTCTTGAACAAGCGGGTGCGAATCGTCTGCGACGGCGAGCGGCTCTTGCTGCAGCCTCTGCCCTGAAATTCACCGGCGGCCCGGCCCGCCGGCTCCACCCTTCATCGTCCGCCGCGGCGGCAGCCAGCTCAGGAGGTCGGAAGTGTCCAAGGTCATCGTCGTCACATCGGGCAAAGGCGGGGTCGGCAAGACCACCAGCGCCGCCGCCATCGCCACCGGCCTCGCGTTGCGCGGCAAGAAGACCGTCGTCATCGACTTCGACGTCGGTCTGCGCAACCTCGACCTCATCATGGGCTGCGAGCGGCGCGTCGTGTTCGATTTCGTCAACGTCATCAATGACGGGATCAGGCTCAACCAGGCGCTGATCAAGGACAAGCGCGTCGAGAACCTCTACATCCTGCCGACCTCGCAGACACGCGACAAGGACGCGCTCAGCCAGGAAGGCGTCGGCAAGGTCATCGAAGAGCTGCGCAAGGACTTCGAATTCGTCATCTGCGACAGCCCGGCCGGCATCGAGCGCGGCGCCCACATGGCCCTCTACTATGCCGACGAGGCGATCGTCGTCACCAACCCCGAAGTCTCCTCGGTGCGCGACAGCGACCGCATCCTGGGCATCCTCTCCTCCAAGTCCAAGCGCGCCGAAAGCGGCCTCGACCCGGTCAAGGCGCAGCTCCTGCTGACCCGTTACGATCCCGACCGGGTCGAGCGCGGCGAGATGGTCAAGCTCGACGACGTGCTCGAGATCCTGGCGATCCCGGTGCTCGGCGTGATCCCGCAATGCCCGTCGGTGCTGCAGGCCTCCAATCTCGGCATGCCGGTGACCCTCGACGAGAAGTCGCCAGCCAGCCTCGCCTATCAGGACGCCGTCGCCCGCCTGCTCGGCGAGGAGCGCGAGCTGCGCTACCTCGATCCGCAAAAGCGCGGCCTGATGGGCTGGCTCTGGAGGAGAAGCGCGTGAGATTCTTCGATTTCTTCAGGCTCAGCCAGCCGGCGCCGACCTCCGCCAGCACCGCCAAGCAACGCCTGCAGGTGCTCGTGGCGCTCGACCGCAAGGGCGGCGGCGGTCCCGACTTCCTGCCGCTGATGCAAAAGGAGCTGCTCGACGTCATCCGCAAATATATCGAGATCCAGGACGAGCGGGTGCACGTCGACTTCCAGGCCGGCACGGGCTTCTCGACCCTCGAGGTCAACATCGAGCTGCCGGCCGACCAGATGAAGGCCGCGAGCTGAAGGACGCGCTTTGGCTCTGGTATGGAAGCCCCGGCTCGGCTAGTCTCCGCCCGTCGAATCACGAGGGGAGGAACCGTGCCGTGCTCGTGCAGGTGGCACCACTGCGAACGCTGATCACCGCCATCTTCGTCGAGGCCGGCTGCCCCGACGACGAGGCCGAACGCATCGCCTACTTTCTCAGCAAGGCCAATCTGACCGGCCACGACAGCCACGGCGTCATCCGCGTGCCGCGCTACGTCGAATGGCTGGGCACAGGCAGGGTCAGGGCCGGCCAGCACGTCGAAACGCTGGTCGACACGCCGGCCATCACACTGCTCGACGGCAAGCACGGCTTCGGTCAGACCGTCGGCCCCGAAGCCTGCCGGATCGGCATCGACAAGGCGCTGGCCAACGGTGTGGCCGTCGTGGCACTGCGCAACGCCGGCCATCTCGGCCGGATCGGCGACTTCGCCGAAAGCGCGGTCGAGGCCGGGCTCGTCTCGATCCACTTCGTCAACGTCCACAGCTCGCTCCTGGTCGCACCCTTCGGCGGCGCCGACCGGCGCACCTCGACCAACCCCATCGCCATCGGCGTGCCGACGTCCGACGGCAAGCCCTTCATCCTCGATTTCGCCACCTCGATGGTCGCCGAAGGCAAGGTGCTGGTGGCCCGGCAGGGCGGCAAGCCGGTACCGGGCGATGCGCTGATCTCGCCCGAAGGCCGGATGACCAACGACCCGGACGTGCTCTACGGCCCCGGACCCGATCCCGGATCGCCCGACCCCACCAAGGGCCCGGGCGCCATGCGGACCTTCGGCGAGCACAAGGGCTCGGGCCTCTCGCTCGCCTGCGACCTGCTCGCCGGCGCGCTCGGCGGCTCGGGCGCCAATTGCGGCGAAGTCGGCCTGTTCCACAACGGCATGCTGTCGATCTATCTCGACCCGAAGATGTTCGGCGGCGAGCAGCAGTTGCGCGACGAGGCTCAGCGCTATGTCGACTATATGCGCTCGAGCCGGCCAGCCGATCCCGCGGCCCCGGTCATGGTGCCGGGCGACAAGGAGCGCAAGCTCGAAGCCGAACGCACGCGCGACGGCATCCCGCTGCCCGACCACACCTGGAACGCCATCCTGGGCGCCGCCCGCAGCGCCGGCCTGAGCGACACCCGCATCGACGAACTTCTTGGAAAAGCCGCATGACCATCGACCAGACACTGCTCGACCACCTGGCCGCCTTCGACACGCCGACCATCTGCAACGCTCTGGAAGTGGTCTATGGCGCGCGGGTGACCACCGGCTTCACCACGCGGCCCTTCGTCTGCGCATTCCCCGACATGAAGCCCATCGTCGGCTTCGCCCGCACCGCCACCATGCGGGCGATCCAGGGCCCCAGACTCAAGGGTGCGGAGGCCAAGGAGCACCGCCTCGCCTATTACGCCTATGTCGCCGGCGAGAAGGAGCCGACCATCGCGGTCATCCAGGATCTCGATCCGAACCCCGGCATCGGTGCCATGTGGGGCGAGGTGAACACAGCGGTGCATCGCGGGCTCGGCTGTCTGGGGTGCATCACCAACGGCTCGATCCGCGATCTCGACGCCGTCGATCCGCGCTTTCAACTGCTGGCGGGCATGCTCGGCCCGAGCCACGCCGACGTGCACGTCGAATCCTTCGAGGTGCCGGTCAACATCCACGGCATGCCGGTCGACCACGGCGATCTCATCCACGCCGACCGCCACGGTGCCGTGGTCATCCCGCGCGACCGCGCCGCCGAAGTGCCCGCCGCCATCGACCTCTGCGTCCGTCGCGAGGAGCCGATCCTCAAGGCGGCCCGCGCCGAGGGCTTCAACGTGCAGAAGCTGCGCGAAGCCATGGGCACCGCCGCCGACATCCACTGAACGCCCGGAGGAGAACCGGGCGGAGCGAGCGAAAATCCGGGGCGCCTTAACCGATCGTCCACCTCGTCGTGCCATGATGCTCCGGCACCACGAGCGGGACGACCATGGCGCCAGACGAGACGATCGACCGGCCGGCCGGCAAGACGGCCGGCACGAAGGACAAGCTGCGCGCGCTCATCCTCCACCCGGCGACGCCCGAGGCCGAGCGCCGCTCGGCCCTGCGCCGCCTCGAGGTGCTGCTGGCCAGGGACGGCGCCGGCAAGCCGCAGGCGGGCCTGGAGATCACCCGCTCGAGCCGCATCGGTCATCGCCGCCGGCCGATGCCGATCGACGAGTTCATGCGCCTCGAGCCCTATGTCGCCGGTATCGCCTACGGCGAAGTGGTGCGCGACCTCGTCACCGTCTGCCGTGACGGAAGATACCACCCGGGCGGCATCGATTTCGGCTTCCACCCCAAGGGAGAGGCGGTGGTCGCGGTCCGCTTCGCCGCCGGCGCCTGGCCGGACCCGATGACCTTCCAGACCGGCATCCGCCGCCGCTGGCCCAAAGCCCGCGTCAACAGGACCAGCGAGAACGGCCCCGGCGGCGAGCGCACCCTGCTCGTCTATCTCGGCGTCGGCGCCGGCGAGACCGGGAACGGCGAGGCGGGCGAGTGATGGAAGATCAGCGTCGGGAATAGTCCTGGCCGATCGACATCGCGTGGCGCAGCCGTCGGGAACATGCTAGAAACCGGATAGATGAACGGTCGGAGCCGCTTCATGGATGATCTCGTTCTCTATCTTCCGGGCATCCTCCTCGCCTACGCCGCGTTTTTCCTCGGTATCGCCAGCCCCGGCCCGAACGTCCTCGCGGTCATCGGCACGTCGATGAGTGTCGGCCGTTCTTCCGGGATCGCTCTTGCCCTGGGTGTCGCGCTCGGCTCGTTCACGTGGGCCGTACTCACGGCTTTGGGCTTGTCGGCCATTCTGGCGAGCTATGCTTGGGCGTTGCACGCGATCAAGGTCGTCGGTGGGGTCTACCTTCTGTGGCTCGCCTTCAAGTCGTTCAGGTCGGCCGCCGCCCGTCACGATATCGAGGCCGGCGCATTCGCCGGCGAAAGGCGCACACGTCTTGGATATCTCGGACGCGGCTATGTCGTTCAGATGACCAACCCGAAAGCCGCCTTGACGTGGATTGCGATCATTTCCCTGGGCCTGCAGGAGAACGCTCCCCTGTGGGTCGGTGCCGTGATCGTGCTCGGAACCTTCGCGCTCTCGATCATCCTTCATGCTCTCTACGCCGTTCTCTTCTCGACGCCCGCGATGGTCCGCCTGTACGGCAAGGCGCGCCGCGCGATCCAGGCCGTCCTCGGCACATTCTTCGCGCTCGCCGGCCTGCGCCTGTTGACCAGTCGAAGCTGATCGTCCGCCCGTCAGGCGATTCCGTCCGCTTCCAAAGCGCCCGGAGCAACATGAACCGCGTCGCAGCCGGCGAAGCGGGCGATGCGGGCGAGCTCGCTTTCGAGCGCCGCTTCGCGCCCGCCACTCCAGCGCACCTTCGGCTCGAGCCAGAGGCGCGCTACCCGCAGAATACCGGCCTTGCCGTCGCGCTTCATGTCGATCCGCCCGATCAGCCGCGCGCCCTCGAGCAGTGGAAAGACGTAATAGCCGTAGCGGCGCTGCGCCTCGGGCACGAATACCTCGATGCGGTAGTCGAAGCCGAAGACGTGCGCCAGACGCCGGCGGTCGCGGATCAGCGGATCGAACGGGCTCAACACCCTTAGACGGGCCGGCGGCTCGGGCAGATCGCCCAACCGGTCGGCCAGGGCTTCGGACATCAGAAAGCGACGCGCCCTGTCGCCCTGCGCCCCTTCCACCTCGCACGGGAGCAGCCCGTCGCGGCCGGTGCACCATGCGGCAGCGTCCTTCGCATCGATGCAATCCCAGAAACCGGCGATCTCGGCCGGTGTCGCGAAGCCCATCCGCTCGAAGGCGGAGCGACAGGCCCAGTCGGTGAGGGCCGCATCCTCCACCTCCTCCTTCAACGCCGAAGACGGCAGCACGCGCTCCGTCAGATCGTAGACCTTCTGGAAGTTCACCCGGCCGGTCACCGCCAGCGAGCCGGTGCGCCAGAGAAATTCCAGCGCCGTCTTGCCCGGATGCCAGTCCCACCAGCCCTGTCCGCCGCGCGGCACGTCCGGCGCGAGATCCCGCGCCATCGTCGGACCGCGGCTTTCGACATGCGCCAGGACGTGCGCCACCTGCGCCTCGAACGGCGCACGCTGCCATTGGCGCCAGCGCGCGACGATGCGCGGCTTCTCGCGCACCATCCGTGTGCGCCAATAGGGATAGAGCCGGGTCGGGATCAGCGAGGCGTCGTGCGTCCAGCCCTCGAAGAGGGTCCGATCCCGCTCCAGGAGACGGGTCAGCAAGGCCGGTCGATAGGTGTCGTTGCGGGCGAACAGGATCATCTGATGCGCCCGCGCGACGGTGGCGATGCTGTCCACCTGCACGAAGCCGATCCGCTCGATCAGCGCCTCGAGCCCGCCGGCGTCGATCCTGCGCCGTGGCGGCGTGCTCAAGCCGTAGAGGTGAAGCAGCAGTCGCCGGGCCGTGGCGTTATCGAGCCGCCGGCTCACACCAGATACTGCTGGTCGACCGGTACCTTCATCGCCGTCACCAGCGCGTTGGCCCGCGCCGCCAGACCGATCACCGCCAGAAACTCGCGATACTGCTCGTCGGTCAGACCGCGCTGGCGCGCCGCCGCGGTGTGCGAATGGATGCAGTATTCGCAATTGTTGGTGATCGAGACGGCGACGTAGATCAGTTCCTTGACCAATGGGTCGAGGGCGCCCTTGCCCATCACCCGCTGCATGTCCTCCCAGAAACGCGCGAGATTGGCCGGATCGTTGGCGAGCGCCTTCCAGAAATTGTTGATCCGGTCGACACCGCGCCTGGACTTGATGTCGTCATAAACGGCCTTGACCTCGGCCGGGGCCGCCTCTTCGGCGATCAGGGGGACCGTCGCCACGGCCTCACGCCTTCGGCTTGTAGGCGATCGCCTCGACCTCGACGTCGGCGGTGATCATCAGCCGGCTCTCGACGCAGGAGCGTGCCGGCAGCGAGCCCTCGAAAAAGCTGGTATAGACCTTGTTGAAGCGGGCGAAGTCGCGCGCGTCGCCGAGCCAGCCGGTGCACTTGACCACGTCCTGCATGTCGCAGCCGGCCTCGGCGAGCGCCGCCTTGATGTTCTCCATGACCTGCCGGGTCTGGTCCTCGATGGTACCGGTCACGAGCTTGCCGTCCGGCGTCATCGGCACCTGGCCCGATACGTAGACGAAGTCTCCGGCCCGGATGGCCTTGGAATAGGGAGCGCCGGCCGCAGCCTGGCCGATGACCTCACGAGGCATGTCTCAATATCCTTCGTTGACGTTCGCACGACGAGCCCGACCCTTCGGGTCCGCCTGCAGCCTGCTAGCAACAGCGCGCCCTCCTGACCAGCCGAAACACCCGCCCGGGAAGGTTCGAGGCCGAAGCACACCGGAGCGCCTTGCACGCCGTCCGGCCGCTGCTAACATGGTACGCTATAGCGCTCACGTTGCGGAGAGACGCCGATGCCGCCGCTTTTGGTCTTTCTCTTGCGTCACGCCCTGATCGGCTTCGCGCTCGCCGCCGTCGCCGGTGTGGCACTCATGGCCGGCGACGTGGCCGGCATGCGCGGCCTCGTGCACACCACCGAAGGCGGCTATCTCGCCTTCGCGGCCCTGTGCTTCCTTCTCGGCCTGACCTTCGCCAGCGTGCAGATGGGTGCCGCGGTCATGCTGCTGCGCCCCGAGCGCGAGCCCGACGACCGGGGCCTCGTCCCCCTCGGCTACAACCTCCAGCCCGCCCGCATCCGCCGGCGCTGAAACAGGCTCAATATTGCCGGACGGCGATCGGCGCCGGGCCGCTCTTGGTCACGACGAGCCCCTGCCCGCCGGTCTGCGCGACGCTGTCGCGGGCGCCCGTGCCCGATTGCCGGTAGACGAGCGCGTTGCCGCTGCCGGTCTGGCGGACGTCGAGCACATTGCCCCGCCCGCGCTGCTCGAGTCGCGCCGCATTGCCGTCGCCCGCCTGCAGCAGATCCGTCCGGTGGCCCGCGCCCCGTTGCGCGATCTCAGCGCGATTGCCACGGCCGTCGCGCTGGACGATATGGGCCGCGTGACCCGCGGCTGTCGCCGGTCCCGCCGCTGGCGCGATCGAGAAGCCGCCGGTGACGCTCTGCAGCAGCGCCACCTCGCCGCCGACCGCATCGAGCAGTTCCACCTCGGCCGTGCTCTGCGCCGACGCCGGGCCGGCCGCGGCGAGAAGGACGAGCGCCGTGAACGCCGTAGAGACCCTGATCATGGGACATCGCTCCCCGAGCTCGAAGAAGGACGCCCCCGGCCGGGCGGAGCCGACCGGGGGCGAGGTATCGCTCAGCGCTGCGTCACGCTGACATTGTTGCCGTGCGAGCCGGCCATGACGTTGGTCGTGGCCGTCTGCACGTTGCCCGCCTGGTCGTGGCGGACGGTGTTGTTGCTGCTGTCCATGACCGTGATGAACGAATCCAGCGCGGTGCCGGTCTGCAGGGTGGTCAGGCTGTTGTTCGAGCCGTTCGCGACCGTCTGCTCGGAGAGCATGTCGCTGCCGCCGCTCTGGCGCGTGAACAGCGTGTTGTCGCTGCCGCCCGAGACGGTCTGCTTGGCGTCGAGCAGCGTACCGGCGCTCTGCTCGATGCGCGTCGAGGTGCGCAGGGCGTCGGAGAGCGTCACCTCGGCCCGGGTGTCGGTGACGTTGTTCTGCAGGACGATGGTGGTGCCGCGGCGCGCGTTGGTCATGTCGATGTTCGACTGGGTCCGGGTCGCGAAGCCGCCGCCGGGCGCCTGACCGGTGTCGTTCTGCTCGACGAGGACGCGATTGTGGTCCGAGCCGCTGTCGAGACGCATGACGCTGGTGGCCTCGGTCGAGCGACGCTGGCGCACGTCGATATCGTTGTCGCTCGCATCGTCGAGGGTCGCCGACGACCGGCCCCGCAGCGTCGCGCTCTGCTGCACGTTCACGTCGTTGTCGTCGGCGTCGTGCTGGAACCAGATGCGCGAGCCGGTGCGCGAGACGCCGGCGTCCTGCGACAGCGCCGCGACGTTACGGTCGGCGCCCTCGCCGGCGAAGCCGAACGACGTGCCCTGCTGGCCGCGCTGGGTGATGGTGAACCCGTTGCGATCGGAATTGTTGAAGATCTTGATCTCCGACTCGTTGGCGGCGTTGCTCTGGGTGACGGTGACGACGTTGCGGTCGCTCTGCCCGGCATGGCTGCCGCGGCCCGGATCGTTGCCGATGTTGACGATCGAATCGTGGCCGTTGTTCACCTGGCTCACGGTGACGGCGTTGTTGGTGCTGTTCTGCACGATGTCGACCGTCGAGCTGTTGTCGTCGGCAAGGGCCGGCGCACTCAGCGCGAGTGCGGCGGCGGTCGAGAGAAGAAGCGTTCTCATGGTCACTCCCGGTGGTTGTCGGTGGATGACGGCCGGCGCGGATCGCACGACCGCCAGGAGGATGCCGGCGGGTGCCGGCGCACCGCGCCGCTCGCGCGCGGCATGCGCCCGCGATCGGCCGGTGTCCCTTGGCTGCGGCACGCCCCGCCCGCGGGCGGACGCACCGCACGCATCTCGTCGTCAGTCGCCGTCGCCGCCGGCCGTGATCGCCGAAGCGAGCCGGATCCGGCCATCGGCCGGCGCATCGTCGGGCCTCGTGGCGGCCGCCAGCGCCGGCGCCTCGCGCATCGGCGTGACCGGCAGCACCTTCTCCTTGGCATAGGCTTCGACGAGCGGGGCGGCCGCGGCCGGGTCGGCGAAGGTCCAGTAGTCGCGCACCGCGCCTTCGACGATCAGCGCGATCACCGCCTTCTCGATGGCCTGCTTGATGGCGACGTGCTCGGGCTCGTTGCTGGTGAAGCCGGCCTCGAGCTCGAGGATCTCGTCGGAGGCGACGTAGCGGAACACGTCCGCCGCCACGCCCACCGAATAGAGCGTCTTGGAGACGTTGACCGAAGCCAGCACCCGGCCGTTCTGCGTGCTGACCGCGCGCAGATAGACGACCGCCGTGTCCTTGCGGTACTCGACCTTGCCGCCGATACCCAGGATGCGCGCGCCGAAGCCGCCGGTCGAGGTGTCGGTGTCGTAGCTGATGATGCCGCCCTCGAGCAGCATGCCGGCGAACAGGAGCGGCGGCAGCACGCGGGCGACGTCGTCGCCGCGACCCTCACCGTAGAGCGTGCGCGTCTCGCGGATGATCTGCCGCTCCTTGAGCAGATTGTCCAGGCCCTCGCGCTCGAGCACCGTGAACCAGCGCCCGTCGCCGGCGTCCTGCAGCGCCTTGATCAGGATGGACGACGCACCCTGGGTGACCGCACGCGAGAGCGACTGGACCTGGCGCGACGCCTCGAACTGCCCGGTCTGGTCGGTATAGTGATAGACCGCAGCGACGATCGGCTCGACGGGCGGCGGCAGATCGCGCAACTGCTGATGGATCGTCGTGTTCTCGGCCACCGTCGGCGCCGCCGAGACGGGCGCCTGGATCGAGGGCGCACAACCGGCGAGCAGGGCGAGCGCCAGGGCGGCGCCGACGGGCCGCAGGGCGGCCGCGCGCATGAATGCGGGCATGGGAATGTCCTCGAAGGCTCGAAATGTCGAAGAAGTGCGATCCGGCCGGACGCCGATGCGCCGAGCCGGTCGGGCTCAGTTCACCTGCAGCACCGGCACCTGAACGTCGGTGGTCGTGCCGCTCGACGCGTCGACGATGCTGATCGAGATGAACTCGAGCCCGCGCTGGAAGCTGATCGTCTGATCGCCGAAGACGACGGTGCCGCTGTCCTGCGGGTTCTCGCCGAAGATCGCCTCGGTCACCTGACCGGCCAAGGCGCTCAAAAGGCGCGATTCGAGCTGACGCACGAAGGCCTGCGCCTGGCTGCTCTCACCGCCGAGACCGGTCGAGAAGGAGAGATCGGGCTCGTCGCGATGCTTGTTCTGGATGTCGGCCAGAGCCAGGAGATGCGCCGAGACGAAGGGATCGCCGCCGAACGAGGGGTTGTTGAACTCGAAGGTCAGCTCGCTGGCACGCACGTGCCCGACGAAGCCCGCGCCGAGAACGGCCAGAGCGACGACGCCCGCCCGGAGGTGACGCAAGAACATGATGCGCATGAACGATCCTTCTCGAATTGCCGGCGATCGGACGACGACCGTCGCCGCTTCGATAACCCGAGCCGCCTCGCGATCGCCACCGCCCGTTGCCGTTCTTCTCACCGCGTCATATCTCGCTATGGTAATTCGTTAACCCAAGAGCGCATCGAAGCCTTGTCGAACCAGACGAAACGCGACAATTTCTGGTTAACGACGGAGGGAACCGCACGATGCGCCGCTCGATCATTCACTCCTGCCCGATCATGATTTCGGGCGCTCTGCTGCTCGCCGCGAACGCCGCTCCCGCCGGCCCGCAGGTCGCGATCGAGCAGATCGGGCAGCCCTGGGCGGACCCGCCGGCCCCGCTCGTCGCCGTGGCGCCGCAGCCATGGGCCGCCGATGCCGCCCTCGACGCGCTCTCCCCGGCCTTCGCCGCCCGCCACCGCGCCGTCTGCGCCGTCCTCGCGGAATGCGCGGCGCTGAACGACCGGCCGTTCGCCACCGGCGACACCTCGAAGGAGGAACGTGCCGAACGCCGTCGTGCCGCCGCACGGAGCGCGCGCGCGCCCGGCCGGCGCTGACCGCTTCGCTCACGAGTACGCCCGCCCATGCTGCTCCCGTCGATCACGGTGCTGCTCGGCCTCGGCCTGGCACTCGCCATCCTCGTCATCTGGTCGATCAAGCGGCACCGCGATCCGCATCTGCGCATCGCCTGCGACGCGCCGATGGCCGACCTCCTGCCCTCGCTCGCCGGCGCCACCCACGGCACCGCACTCGAGGGCAACGCCGTCGCCATCCTCGAGGACGCGGCCTTCTTCGATGCGATGCTGGATGCCGTGGCCGCGGCCGAACGCTCGGTCCACTTCGAGACCTTCCTGTGGAAGGACGGTGCCGTCGGCCGGCGGCTCGCCGAAGCGCTCGCCGAACGCGCCCGATCGGGCGTCACCACCCGCGTGCTGGTCGACGCCGAGGGCGGCAAGGCCATGGGCGAAGCGACCCGCCGCCGGCTCGCCGAAGCCGGCTGCCGTTTCGCCACCTACCACCCCAAGACACTGCGCCACATCGGCGTGCTCAACGAACGCGACCACCGCAAGATCGTCGTCCTCGACGGGCGCACCGCCTTCGTCGGCGGTCACTGCATCGTCGACGCCTGGTCCGGCGACGCCGGGCCCGAGGCGCAGGTCCGCGACATCTCGCTGCGGCTGCGGGGCCCGATCGTCCACGCCGTCCAGTCCGCCTTCTCCGAGAACTGGACCGAAGTGACGGGCGAGCTCTTCGTCGGCGAGGACACCTGGCCCGGGCTCGAACCGGCCGGCGACGTCACCATCCACGTCGCCCGGGTCAAGCCCGAAGGCTCGGCACCGGCCGTCAAGATCCTCCACCACCTCGCCATCTGCTGCGCCCGCCGCAGCATCCGCATCCAGAACCCCTATTTTCTGCCCGAGCCGGCCGCCATCGAAGCCCTCGGCCGGGCGGTCGCCCGGGGCGTCGACGTGCAGGTGATGGTGCCCTCGGCCGAAGCCTCCGACATGCCGATCGTCCAGCACGCCGCCCACCGCAATTTCGCCCGCATGCTCGCACGCGGCATCCGCATCCACGAATACCGCAAATCGCTGCTGCACCAGAAGGTGATGACCGTCGACGGTGTGTGGACCGCCCTCGGCTCGAGCAATTTCGACGACCGCTCGTTCGAGATCAACGACGAGATCCAGTTGGGCCTGATGGACGCCGATCTGGCGCGCCGCTTCGAGGCGATCTTCGAGCGTGACCTCGATCACTGCAACGAGCTCGATCTCGAGAGCTGGCGCGCCCGCGGCCTCGGTCACCGCCTGAAGGACCGGTTCCTCTATCTCTTCAACGAGCTGCTGTGACCTCGGCGCCGGCCGGCGCCTCACGACGGAAGTCCGCCCGCAACCGCTCGCGCAGCAGCCGCGCCCGCCCGGCATTCGCCGCCTTGACCGGACCGAAACCCCGCACCGTGCGCGGCCAGTCGAGCCATGCCGCCGCCCGCTCGCGGTTCTCCGCCGTCAGCCCCGCCACCACCTCCTCGACGGTCTCCCGATAGTCCGCCAGAAGCCGCCGCTCCAGCCGCCGCTCGGCCTGCCGGGCGAAGGGATCGAGCGCCGACCCGCGCCAGCGCCGCGCCCGTGCCAGCACACGGAACACGGGGAAAATCCAGGGCCCGTAGCGCTTCTTCACCGGCCGTCCGGTGCGCGGATCCACGGCCGACAGCCAGGGCGGCGCCAGATGCACCTCGAGCCGGTCCACATGCTCGAAGGTCGCCTCCAGCGACGCACGGAAGCCGCCGTCGGTATAGAGCCGCGCTACCTCATATTCGTCCTTGACCGCCATCAGCGCGAAAAGCCGCCGCATCACGGTCCAGCCCAGCACCTCGCCGTCGCCGGGCTCCGCAAGCCGCGCCTCCGCCGCCCGAACCCGCGCCACCACCGACCGGTAACGCCCGGCATAGGCCGCATCCTGATAGTCCGTCAGAAACGCCGCCCGCCGGTCGATCTCCCCTTCCAGCGTGGCCGGCTCCTCATGTTCGTCCCCGCCCTCGGGCAGCACCGCCGCCGGATCGTGCGCGGCCAGCCGGCCCCAGGCCAGCGCCGCCTTGCCGGCGTCCACCGCCACGCCGTTGATCTCGATCGCCCGCTCGAGCGCCGCCACGCTCAGCGGCAGCCAGCCCTTCTGCGCCGCGAACCCCACCACCATCAGATTGGCGCCGATCGCATCGCCCAGAAGCCGCACCGCCAGCCCCCGCGCATCGAACCGCGCCACCTCCTGGGCCGCCGCCTCCACGTCGCCGATCAGCCGCGCACCCGGAAACGCCAGATCCGGATCGGCGGTGAACGCCCCGGTCGTCACCGCCGCGTCGTTGAGCACCACCCGGGTCCGCCCGCGCGCCATGACCGGCACCGCCTGCCGCCCGGCCGCCACCAGAAGATCGCAGCCCAGCACCAGATCGGCGGCGCCCGCGGCGATGCGCGGCGTCAAGACCGCACCGGGCTCGGCCGCGATCTTGAGGTGCGAGACCACCGCCCCGCCCTTCTGGGCCAGCCCCACCATGTCGACCCCGGCACAGCCCTTGCCCTCGAGATGCGCCGCCATGCCGAGCAGGGCGCCGATCGTCACCACCCCGGTGCCGCCGATGCCCGTCACCAGGATCGAGAAGCTGCCGTCGATGGCGGCCACCCCCGGCTCCGGCAGCGCCGCGAAGGCTTCGTCCGCCTTCGCCCGTCGCCGCCGCAAACGCCCGCCGCGCACCGTCACGAAGGAGGGACAGAAGCCCTTCAGGCAGGAGAAATCCCTGTTGCAGGCCGACTGGTCGATCTGCCGCTTGCGCCCGAAGGGCGTCTCCACCGGCTGGATCGCCACACAGTTCGACTGCACGCCGCAATCGCCGCAGCCCTCGCAGACCATCTCGTTGACGAACACCCGCTCGTCGGGCTCGGCGAGAGTCCCGCGCTTGCGCCGCCGCCGCTTCTCCGCCGCACAGGTCTGGTCGTAGATCAGCATGGTCACACCCGGCACGGACCGGAGCCGCTCCTGCACCGAAGCCAGATCGTCCCGGTGATGGATGCGCACACCGTGCGGAAAGCCCGATGCGATCGGATATTTGCCGGGCTCGTCGGTGACGACGACGACCTCGGCGACACCTTCGGCCTCCATCATCCGGCAGATGCGCGGCACGGTGAGCCCGGCCGTCTCCATCTTCTGCCCGCCGGTCAGCGCCACCGCGTCGTTGTAGAGCAGCTTGAAGGTGACGTTCTCGCCGCTGGCGACGGCCGCCCGCACCGCCAGCGAGCCCGAATGGAAGAAGGTGCCGTCGCCGATGTTCTGAAAGACGTGGCCGGTCGTGGTGAACGGCGCCTCGCCCAGCCATGAGGCCCCCTCGCCGCCCATCTGGGTGAACGAGAAGGTGTCGCGGTTCATCCACGTCACCATGGTATGGCAGCCGATCCCGGCCACCGCCCGGCTGCCTTCGGGCACGACCGTCGAAATGTTGTGCGGGCAGCCGGGGCAATACCAGGGCAGCCGCGCCATCGCCGGCTCGAAGCCCGCATGTGCCGAAGCGGCGGCACGGATCGCCGCCACCCGCTCGAGCAGGGCCGCATCACCGGTCGCCGCGGCGAGCCGCTCGCCGATCACCACCGCCACGCGATTGACGTCGAGCACGCCGAAGGAGGGAAAGAGCGGCGCCCCCACCTCGTCGGCCTTGCCGATCACCACCGGCCGCACGTCGCCGGCATAGAGCAGCTCCCTGACCTGCGCCTCGATCAGCCCGCGCTTCTCCTCGACCACGATCAGCGTCTCGAGCCCGCGCGCCGCCCGCTCGAGACCCTGCGGCTCGAGCGGAAACACCATGCCGACCTTGTAGACCCGCAACCCCCGTGCCGCCGCCCGGGCATCGTCGATACCGAGCGCCGCCAGCGCCGTGCGAACGTCGAGATACGCCTTGCCGGACGCCACCACGCCGATTCGCGCCCCGTCACCCGCGGCACCCGTGACCAGCCGGTCGATGCCGTTGGCCCGGGCGAAGGCTCTCGCCGCCTCCATCTTCACGGTGTGCAGCCGCCGCTCGAGCTCGCCCGCCACCACCGAGAGGAGCCGCGTCGTGTCCAGATCGTTGTCGCGCCGGCCGGGGCCGATCTCGTCCTCGGCCGGCAGCACGATCTCCGGCCGGTCCGCCGACACCTCGATCGAGGCCGTGCACTCCACCGTGTCGTGCACGCACTTCATCGAGACCCAGGCCCCCGAGAAGCGCGACATGGCGATGCCGAGCAGGCCGAATTCGAGCAGCTCGGCCACGCCGGACGGGCTCAGCACCGGCACCATCGCATCGACCATCGCGTAATCGCTCTGATGCGCCGTGGTCGAACTCTCGCCCGCGTGATCGTCGCCCAGCAGCATCAGCACGCCGCCGTGCCGCGCAGCACCGAAGAGGTTGCCGTGCCGCACGGCGTCGCCCGAGCGGTCCACTCCGGGCCCCTTGCCGTACCAGATGGCGAACACCCCGTCGCAGGTGGCCTCGCCCCTCAACCCGACCTGCTGCGTCCCCTGACACGCCGTCGCCGCCAGATCCTCGTTGACCGCCGGCCGGTGCAGCACCCGATGCGCCTCGAGATGGGCCGCGGCCGCGCGCAACTGCGTGTCATAGGCACCGAGCGGCGAGCCCCGGTAGCCGGTGACGTAGCCCGCCGTGTCCAGCCCCGCCGCCACGTCCCGGCGCCGCTGCACCAGCGCCAGCCGCACCAGCGCCTGCACCCCGGTGAGGAACACCCGCCCGTCGTCCCGCAGATATTTGTCGTCGAGCGACACCTGCCCGAGCCCGCTCACGCGCCCATCTCCCATGCGTTCGCCGGCGCCAGCCGGCCCGTCTCTCGCGACCCCGATCGTCGCACACGCGCCGATGCACGCCTATCCGCTTCGACGCGCGGATAATGAAAACGACCAGAGCCACAAAAAAGGACTTGCGTCCTTCTGACTTTGCTCCTATACTTCCATCATCATGAACA
>JAGREO010000002.1 GCA_020446525.1 Geminicoccaceae bacterium
GGCAAGCAGATGGCGATCGACGCCGATCTCTCCGCCGGGCTGATCGACGAGAAGGCGGCCCGCGCCCGCCGCAAGGAGCTGGAAGAGGAAAGCGCCTTCTTCGGTGCGATGGACGGCGCGGCCAAGTTCGTCCGTGGCGACGCCATCGCCGGCCTGCTGATCACCTTCATCAACCTGATCGCAGGGCTCATCATCGGCGTCGGGCAGATGGGCATCAGCTTCGCCGAGGCGGCGCACAGCTACAGCCTGTTGACCGTCGGCGACGGCCTGGTCTCGCAGATCCCGGCCCTCATCGTCTCGACCGCCGCGGGTCTGCTCGTCTCCAAGGCCGGCGTTTCGGGTCGTGCCGACAAGGCGCTCCTGGGCCAGCTCGGCGCCTTCCCGCACGCGCTCGGCGTGACCAGCGGCCTGTTGCTGGTGCTGGCGATCCTGCCCGGTCTGCCGGCCCTGCCGTTCATGGCGCTCGCCGCCGGCTCCGGCTGGCTCGCCTGGAAACTGCGGGCGGTGAAGCAGGCCGACGAACGCCGTGCCATCGCCGAGGCCGAACCGGCGCAGCCTGCGGCACCCGCCGAGGAGCCGATCTCCAGCGCCCTGCACATCGATCCCGTTCGCCTGGAGCTCGGCTACGGTTTGCTGCCGCTGATCGGCGAAGGTGCGGCCGGCCGGCTCACCGACCAGATCAAGGCGCTCCGGCGCCAGCTCGCCGGCGAGCTCGGCTTCGTCATGCCGTCGGTGCGCATCCAGGACAACATCCAGCTCCCGGCCAACACCTACGTCATCAAGATCAAGGAGCTCGAAGCGGGCCGGGGCGACATCCGGCCGAACATGCTCCTGGTCATGGACCCGCAGGGCGGCGAGGTGACCCTGCCGGGCGAGCAGACCACCGAGCCGACCTTCGGGCTGGCGGCCACCTGGGTCGCCGCCAGCCTGCGCGAGGAGGCGACATTCCGCGACTACACCGTCGTCGATCCGGCGACCGTCGTGACCACCCACATCACCGAGATCGTCAAGGACAATCTGGCGGACATGCTGAGCTTCGCCGAGACCCAGAAGCTGCTCAAGGAGCTCGACGAGGATTATCAGAAACTGCTGGCCGACCTCGTGCCCCAGCGCATCAGCACGGCCGGAATCCAGCGCGTCCTGCAGGGGCTCCTGGCGGAGCGCGTATCGATCCGCGACCTGCCGCTCATTCTCGAAGCGATCGGCGAGGCGCTGAGCCACACCCAGAACATCGTTTTCGTCGTCGAGCACGTGCGCGCGCGCCTGGCGCGGCAGATCAGCACCAGCGTCACGCGGCCGGGCGGCTATCTGCCGATGCTGGCGCTCTCGCCGGACTGGGAGGGCGCCTTCGCCGACGCCCTGGTCGGTCAGGGCGAGGAGCGGCAGCTGGCCATGGATCCGGGGCGGTTGCAGGGCTTCATCCGGGTGATGCGCGACGGGTTCGAGGCCCAGGCCATGCGCGGCGAGCTGCCGGTCCTCGTGACCTCGCCGGCCATTCGCCCCTATGTCCGCTCGATCGTCGAACGCTTTCGTCCCTCCACCGTCGTTCTCTCTCAGAACGAGATCCACCCCAAGACCCGCATCCGCACGCTGGGTCAGATCTGATGGCGACGCGGATATCGGGTTGGCGACGATTCGTCCCGGCCGACGGCAGGGAGCATGCGGTTTCGGGCAGGCCGCGTGCGACGGCTCGGCCCCGGCTCGATCGAAGGGGGGCGAAAGGAGCGCCGCCCGAGGCGATCGACCGGGGGCGCGCGCTCGCCGCTGCCGGTGAGGGGCGATGAGCGACGCCCGGGGGGGCGGCATCGGCGATCGCCCACCGGTGATCGCTCGGGCCGGCACACGCTCGAATGGGTCTCGCCCCGAAGCCGCCCCGCCCCCGGACGGTCGACCCGCACCATCGGCGACGACCACGGGCCGCGCCTGGACGATCGTCGCGCACGCGGCCGGGACGGCGACGGTGCGCTCGAGCGACGGCGAAATGGTGCTCGACCTGTCCTCGGCGGACAGGACTGAGCAACGAGCGTCCACGGATCCGCGACGGGCGCAACAGATCCGGATCGAAGGCACGAGGCCTCTGCCGGCTGCCGGAACCACGGTCCGCATCACCGAAATCGACGGGCGGCCCCTGACGAAACCCCTGCCCGTCCAGGTGCAGGCGACCCGCGACCTTCCCCCCCGTCCTGCGCCGGCCGTACGCGCCTCGTTGCTCCGCCACGGCAGTGGCGCACCGGCCATGCCGGTCTCCGTTCGCCTGCATCCCGTCGTCGACGGCGTGCTGCTGAACGGTCCGGCGAACGGGCCCGCGGCGACGATGGAACCCAAGGGCGTGACGCCGGCGCCGCACGGTCCGGGCACGAACCCGCGATCCCTCGATGCGACACCCGCGAGGATGCCGTCGGTCCCGTCGCCGGAGAACGGGGGCCCCGCGAATTCGTTCGTGAAAGAATCGCCGTCGCCCGCGGGGGCTGCGGGAGCCGACCCGGCGTCGCTGTCGTCGCGCGGCCTCCAGGATGGCTCAGGGCGCATGGCGGGCACGACGGACCACACCGATGCCCCAAATCTTCGTTCCGACGCCCCCGATGATCGATCCGACGACTCGAGCAGGCCCGGAAGAGCACCGGAAGCGGTCCGCGGCGCCGGACGGGGCGCTGCAGCGTCGTCGGAATCCGCCGCCGGTGCACGCCCGTACCCGACGGCTGCCATCGCACCGGGATCGGCCGGCCATCCCGTGTCCGTCGACGAGCGATCGGCCTCGACCCGGGGCGCAGCGGTGGCGGCGAGCGACGAAACCGCGAGCGACGACGCGGGCTTCTCCTTTCCGGCGCGACGATCGCTCGCTCCCTCGACGCCGATCGGTGCCACGGGTGGCGCTGCGTCTGCGGCAACCATGAGGTCGCGGACACCATCCACGAGCCGTGACGCCGGAGGAGGAGCGCTCGATCCGGGCGTCACGGGAGCGGCGTCCCGGCCCGGGGCCGCAGTGCGGGCCGGTTCCCACGCCGCGCAATTCGCGGCGCGAACCCGGACGGACCTTGCTTTCGACCCGAGCCGCGCGCCGTTCCCGGCGAGCGGTGAAAGTCCGGTCGTTCCCGCCGGCTCCCGGCAGCCGCCGTCGGCTTCGTCTCCTTCGACGGCGCCCGAAGCGGCCGGCCCGCTGGTCTTTCGGGCATCCACCGGACGCAGCGGTGTGGAGCTTCGTGCCGGGCCCTATTCTCTCGCCCTGGATGACGCGGTCGAGCTGCCCGCGGGCAGCGAAATCTGCCTGAGCCTCGCCGCACCGCCGGCGCCCGGCACGTCCGCCGGAAGCGTTCTCGACGAGAAAGGCCTGGACGACCTCTTCCTGCATCTGCTGGCCCGCTCGGCCGTCGATGCGGCAGATTTTCTCCCGGCCGATCGAAACGTCGCATCCGCGATCCTGGCGCGATGGCGAAGCCTGACGGACGAGGAGAATGCACGGGACGAGAGGCCGCATACGGGTGCGGGCGCGACCACATCGGACGAGCCGCGCCGACCACCGGTGGCCCAATGCGTCGACGGATCGTGGCGCGGTCTGGCGAGCCTCTTCGGCGAGCCCCGGTTTCTCGCCGGCCTGACGATCTGGGCGAAGATGCCCGAGACCCGACCCTCGAGCGAGGAGGAGAGCGAAGAGGTCGTCCTGAACCTGAACCTGTCGCAGCTCGGCCCCGTCACGCTGCGCCTTCGCGCGCGCCCCGGTCACCTGCACACCACCGTCACCACCCGCGAGCCGCTCGCTCGCGCGCTCTGTCTCGAGATCGCCGACCTCTTCGGTGCCGCGATGGAGCTCACCGGCGACGTCGCATGGCTGGTGTTCAAGACCGGCCCCGAAGCCGGCTGCGCCCCGGCCGAAGTGCGCAACACCCGTCACGTGCAGGCGTGACGCACCCGTGATGCATCGCTGCGGCGATCGCAGCCGGGCATGCGCAACGTCGGACACCCGGAGCAAGGTCCGATCGGACGGGATCGGGAACTTGCTCCAGCTTGCCGTTCTTCGCATTTCCGGGTCGATCGGGCGGTTTCACCCTGTCGTGAAAAGCGCCGGATCCGCCGGGATCATGCAGCGTCGACGAAGGCGGCGGAACGGGCGAGCACCGGCGCACCGTCCGCGACGCGGAACCGGCACTCCGTCCGACCATGCCGGTCGATCTCGCCACGGTGGCGGCACATGCGGAGCAGCCGGCAGCGATCCCGCGCAGGCATTCTCTGGCATGTCCCGCCGTCCGCCCACGCGGTATCGCCCCCGGAACGGTGTGTTCCGAGGGTGGATCCGATCGGCGATGCGGCGGGCTCAGTCGGGCGGGCGGGTGCGCGGGTGCAGCTCCGGCCGCGCGAGGACGGGCGGCGCGGGCGGCTCGCCGGAGTGCGACGGCTGCGGCGCGAGCGACGGCCCGGGTGAGTCCGTCGGTGGTGGCTCCGGCTCGGGCGGCATGGTGGCGGCGAGGCGGGTCAGGGCCTCGCTCCAGCGCTCGGCGGGCTTGCGACGGGGCACGGGCTCGAGTTCGTGGTGCGGGATTTCGATGCCGAGCTGGTGCACTTCGGTCGGGGCGAGGTGATGCTCGAAGAAGTCCTCGATCAGCCGGCGGCGCAGGTCGCGCGAGACGCGGTTGGCGAAGCGGGCGAGGCGGGCGCGCAGCAGGCGCGGATCGTTCGCCGGGTCGCTCACGGTGTCGTTCGCCGTGGCGTCCGGGTCCTTCGCCGGGCCGGCCTCGGCACCCATGGAGGGCGCATCCGCGGCATCGGCGGGACGAACGCCTTGCGGGACCGTGAACCAGTCGGGTCCCCAGCCGGTGGCGGGGTCGATCGGCGTGGCGGCCTCGGCGGCGGCCGGTGCATCGGCGGCGGTGGTATCGGCGGTTTGCCGGGTGGCGGTGTCCTTTGCGGGGCCGCGTGCGGTGTCGCGCCGGGGCCGGGGGCGGTCGAGGTTGGCGATCAGGTCGTCCAGCAGGTGCTCGACCGGATCGGTGCGGTGGACGAGGCGGACCCAGCGGCACCAGACGACGACGCGCAGGTTGCGGCCGGCGCCGGTGGTGGCGCGATGGATCGCGTCGCGGGCATGGGCGCGCAGCCGCTCGCGCAGGTCGAGCCGTGCCTCGGCGAGGTCGGGGGTGGGTGTGCCGGGGGTGTGCCGGCCCGTCCGTGCCCCGACCCCGTCGTCGTCCTGCGGCACGAGTTCGACGGTATCGATCAGGTCGTGCAGCTCGGGATCGTCGAGCAGCTCGCCCAAGGGCGCCTCACGAAGGCCGAGGATGCGGGCCAAGGGCCGGGTCAGCGTGCCGACACCGACGTGCCAGAAGAGCCGCAGCCAGTCCTCGGCGGGCAGGCCGGGGATCGTCTCGTCCGGCGCCGGACCCTCGCACGACGCGACGATGCCCTCCGGAGCTTCATAGCTCCAGGGGTCGCCGGGCCGGCCGAGAAGGTTGTGCAGTGCGAGAGCGAGCATGGGAGGAATTGTAGACGCTCATTCATATGTTGTAAAGGAAATTTTTCTGCATCCGTCATTTTTTCCATGAGGCGCGGCCGAACCGGTGCGATGGCTGGCGGAGGCTGTCCTGCGGGATCGAGAGGCGCCGGAAGAGAAAACGGGTTCATGCCGTGAATGAACCGGCATCGCCCCAACAGCAGCGATCCGACCGGCTCGATGGGGGCCGAGGCGCCGCATCGCGGTTGCGTCAGCGGTGCGGCGGGAAAACGCCTATCGTGGCCCACGGGTCGATTGCAGCGACATTGCGAAACTCGAGCGTCCTGCCCGTCGCTGCCCGGACTCGTTTCCTCCCCCGTCTCGGCGGTCGCCGATGGTTCGCGTGGCGCCCGTGCGGGTGAAGGGGTGCGGTCAGGCGCTCGGCTGTCCGGCTTCGGGGCCGGCCAGGATCCTCGCGGCTCGCGCGACGAGGCGCAATGCGTCCGACGTTCCGTGGGCCTCGCCCTTCTCGAAATCGCCTTCGGATCGGCCCATCTGGTTGGTGACGTGGGCGAAGCAGAGGACGGAACGGCGACGGGCGGTTGCGAAGGCGTAGAGTGCCGCCGCTTCCATCTCTACCGCCAGTATGCCGCGCGCTCTCATCGCCGCGATCGCTTCCCCGGTTTCCCGAAAGGGCGCATCCGTCGTCCAGGTCGCGCCACGAAGCACGGCGGCGCCGATGTCGTCGAACGCGCCGGTGAGCCGGCCGGCGAGTGCGGGCGGCGCCTCGCTCCAGTCCGATGGCGGCAGATAGTGGTAGCTCGTGCCCTCGTCGCGGAGCGCACGCTCGATCAGGATGAAATAGGGTGGCGGTCGGACCGGATCGATCTGGCCGGACGAGGTGACGCTGATCAGCAACGCGCAGCCCGAGGCGAAGAGCTCCTCGGCGACCAGGACCGCGAAGGACGCGCCGACCGCACCGCCGACGATGCCGATCGTCCGGTCGCCCTCGTCGAAGAGGAAGAGTTCGGTATGGTAGCACGCCCAGCCGGCGTGGCGCCGCGCCCGGCCGTCGGCCACGAGCCGGCGCACGATGTCCCCGTCGGGGTCGAGCAGGCAGACGTCAGGGACGGCCGTCGCGGGCGTGCCCTTCTGGCGCCGGGCTTCGCGCAGCAGATTTTCGGGCGCGAAGGCGGACGGCGAGCGGTAGTGCTTGTGCGCCAGGATCGGAGGCGGTTCGTGTCGGTCGGTCACTTCGCGTCGTCTCTGTCTCGTGCGTTTCCCGCGGCCTCGAGCATTCGGTCGTGCTTATCGATCGACGGCGCCGGAAACGACGGCTTTCCGATGCTCGATCATCCGCCCGGCGGCTGACATCGATGTCGCATGGCCCGCTGCCGGCGACCAACGAAAAACCCGGCGACGGGACGAGCGCGCGCGCGCGAAGCCGGTCGAGGCGCCTGGTGTCGGCCCGACGCATGGGGTTGGTCCAACATCGCGGGAGATCGGGCGCGATGCGTGGTTGGTGACGTCGTGCACTCCTCGCCGTTCTTGCGAGGATCGTGTTTCTGGTGGCTCGCCTCGACGACAGCGCCACCGGGTTCGTCGCGCACCTCCATCGCGGCGCCGGTCGGAGCTTCGGCACGTTCGGCGGGTCCGGTGGGGTCGATCCCGGTGTCATACGGGCCGGGCCCGGCGCGCCGGCCGAGCGGGCGCGGCGGGCCGGGTGCGGGGCCGGGTTCTCGTTCAGGCCGGCGCCGCGCGTTCATCGGGGGCGAGCGCCGGCAGCTCGACGAAGCTTTCGGTGACGTGTCGGGCCAGTGTCTCGGTCACCGGCCCGGCCGGCTGCCGCAGATGGGCGAAGACGTGGAAATTGCCGATCGGCGGCAGGCCCTCCGCCACGCCCAGACATCTGAGCCGGCCGCCGATCATGCTGATCGGCAGGGGTGCGATGGCGAGATCGGCCAGGACCGCCGCGAGCTGACCCTGGCAGTGCTCGCTGCAATAGGCGACACGGTAGCGGCGGTCGATGCGGTCGAGAGCGGCGAGCGCCATGCCGCGCCAACTGCATCGCGGCGAGGAGAGCGCCAGCGGCAGGACCGGCGCATGATGCGCGACGCCGCCCCGAAGCCCGGCCCAGGCCAGCGGCTCGACATGGATCAGTTCGCCGCTTCGGCCGTAATCGTCCCCGCCGCAGATCGCCAGCGTCAGGTCGAGCTCGCCCGCCTCGAGCCGCTCGAGCAAAGTGAGGCTCGGGGCGAGTACCACGTCGACATCGACCAGGGGATGGGTGGAGGCGAAGCGCGAGAGGATGCCCGGCACGAAGCGAGTGCCGAAATCGTCCGGCGCGCCGAAGCGCACCGTGCCGGTCTGCGCCGGCTGCACGAACGAGGCGACGGCTTCCTCGTTGAGCGAGAGCAGCCGGCGCGCATAGCCGAGCAGCATCTCGCCATCCGCCGTCAGATGCACCCGCCTTCCGTCGCGCACGAAGAGCTGCCGGCCGAGCAGATCCTCGAGCCGCTTGACCTGCATGCTCACCGCCGACGGCGTGCGAAGGACCCGGCGGGCCGCACGGGTGAAGCTGCCGGTCTCGGAGATGGCGACGAAGGTGCGCACGAGCTCCACATCGAGCAGCGGCAGCGTCATCTCTCCCATCGGGCATCCTCCATCCGCGCACGGCTCTCCCGATAACGATCAATTTCGCTGATGGCAATGCCCAAATCTATTCGTTCGACTCATCCATCCACCGTATCGATGATCGCTCCCGTGGCTCGACGAACCCTGGTCCACGAGGAGAGGATGAATGGCGATCGTACTGCAAAGGCCGGTCGGACCCGCCCTGGAGCGTCTCTGGCTGAACGCGCATCTCGCCGTCGATGCGTTTTGCGCCCGCCGCCGCGAAATCCGCCGGCTTCGCGCGAAGCGCGCGAAGTTCCTGCGCCTGACGGAGCTGGAGGATCACATCCTCGACGATATCGGCCTGCTGCGCAGCGAGGTCGACTGGGCGGCGGCGTTGCCGCTCGAGATGGACGCTGCCCGAGCGGCGCAGGAGGCGCGCAAGGCCCGGCGCCGCAACGAGCTGGCACGCTGGCCGCGACGCTGACGAGCAAGCGCCGTGGCATGCCCGTCCGCGACTTTCCTGCCGTCTCGCCGGCGTATCCGGGCTGGAGGCGGCGGCGGAGCGGTCAGCCGCCGAGGTCGCGCATGAGCAGCGGGAGCATGCGGCCCGGAATGGAGCCGGAGGGGGCGGTGCCGACCTGGATGGCGCCCATGCGTTCGTAGAAGGCCGTGGCGGCCGGGTCGGATTCGATGCGCAGGCGGCGCGCGCCGTGGGTGCGGGCTTCGGCTTCGGCCCAGGCGAAGAGGAGGTGGCCGATGCCGGTGCCGAGTGCCGCGGGCTCGACGAAGAGCTTGAGCAGTTCGGCCTCTTCGCCGTGGAGGGCGAGTTGTGCGACGCCGACGGGTCGGCCCTGGCGCTCCGCGACACGGCACCGGGTGCCGGTGAGCGTCTCGGGTGTGAGGCTCAGCTCGGCGCGGCAGGCCTCGATGAAGGTGTGGTCATAGCCCCAATGCGCCTTCGAGCGGAGCACGAGGCCGGTAAGCGCCGGCAGTTCGTGTGCGCGGGGCGGGCGCAGCTTCACCGGGCGGGTGGCGGGATCGTCGGCAGCGCGTGCAAAGGCAGGCATCGACCGATCGTACGCCGTGCTATTCGGCCGCCACCCGGGTTTCGACCTTCTCCATCGCGGCGGCGCAGAACTTGAATTCGGGGATCTTGCCCCAGGGGTCGAGCTGGGGGTTGGTGAGAAGGTTCGCGGCGGCTTCGGCGAAGCAGAAGGGGATCGAGAGCATGCCGCGGGGCACGTCGCGGTCGGCGCGGACGGTGAGCTCGATCTGCCCGCGGCGGGTCGCGACGCGCACGCGATCGCCGGCCTCGAGGCCGCGTTCGGCCAGCTCCCTGGGGTTGATCGCCACGATCGCGCCGGGCTCGAGGCTGTCAAGGTTCGAGGCGCGTCGCGTCATGGCGCCGGTGTGCCAGTGCTCGAGCATGCGGCCGGTGGTCAGGATCAGGGGATAGGTTTCGTCGGGCAGTTCGTCCGGCGGGACGAGGCCGGCCGGGACGATGCGGCCGCGGCCGGATTTGGTCGGGAAGCTCTCGGCGAAGACGATCTCGTTGCCGGGCCGGTCGTCGCCCTCGCAGGGATAGGTGACGGAATCCTCGCGCTCGAGCCGTTCCCAGCTGATGTGGTTCAGGGACGGCATGATGCGGGTCATCTCGTCGAATATCTCGGCGGGGCCGGCATAGTTCCAGTCGAGGCCGATGCCACGGGCGATCTCCTGGATGATCCACCAATCCTGCCGGGCGTCGCCGGGCGGCGGCACCGCCGGGCGGCCGATCTGCACCTGGCGGTTGGTGTTGGTGTAGGTGCCGAGCTTTTCGGCATGGGCCGAGGCCGGCAGCACCACATCGGCGTGCCATGCGGTCTCGGTCAGGAAGATGTCCTGCACGACCAGATGCTCGAGCATCGCCAGCGCCTCGCGGGCATGCTTCTGGTCCGGGTCGGACATGGCCGGGTTCTCGCCCTCGACATACATGGCCCTGATCTGGCCGGCATGGGTGGCGTTGACGATCTCGACCACGGTCAGGCCCTTCTTGCGGTCGAGCTTCTTGCCCCAGAATTCCTCCATCCGGGCGATCGCCTCCTCGTTCTCCACCGAGACATAGTCCGGATAGGCGATCGGGATCAGCCCGGCATCGGAGGCGCCCTGGACGTTGTTCTGGCCCCTGAGCGGGTGCAGGCCGGTGCCGGGGCGGCCGATCTGGCCGGTGATGAGCGCGAGAGCGATCAGGCAGCGGGCATTGTCGGTTCCGTGGACGTGCTGGCTGATGCCCATGCCCCAGAAGATGATCGAGCGCTCCGAGGTGGCATAGGCGCGGGCCACCTCGCGCAGCGTGGCGGCATCGATGCCGCAGACCTCGGCCATCGCCCCGGGCGAGAAATCCGTGACCTTCTCCCTGAGCTTGTCGAAATCCTCGGTCATCGCCTGGACATATTGTTCGTCGTAGAGCTCTTCCTCGATGATCGTGTGGATCATCGCATTGAGCATGGCGACGTCCATGCCGCTCTTGAACTGCATCATCTTCCAGGCATAGCGGGCCATGGGCTGGCGGATCGGGTCCATGATGACCAGCTTCTTGCCGCGCTTGGCCGCCTGCTTGAAATAGGTCGCGGCGACGGGGTGGTTCTGGGTCGGCCGCGCCCCGATGACGATCATCAGATCGGCATCGTCGGCGGCGGTGAAGGGGGCGGAGACGGCACCCGAGCCGACGCCCTCCATCAATGCCGCGACCGAGCTCGCATGGCAGAGCCGGGTGCAATGGTCGACATTGTTGGTGCCGAAGCCGGTGCGCACCAGCTTCTGGAAGAGATAGGCCTCCTCGTTGGAGCCCTTGGCCGAGCCGAAGCCGGCCAGCGCCTGCGGCCCGACGCGGTCGCGCACACGGGCGAGACCCTTGGATGCCACCTCGAGCGCCTCCTCCCAGCTCGCCTCGCGGAAGACCTTCGACCAGTCGCCGTCGTCGGGGATCTGCATGTCCCAGGCCTTGCCCACGCCCTCCTTGCGGACGAGCGGCCTGGTCAGGCGGGCGGGGTGGTGGATATAGTCGAAGCCGAAGCGGCCCTTGACGCAGAGCCGGTTCTCGTTGGCCGGCCCGTCGCGCCCGTCGACCATGAGGATCTTCTCGTCCTTGACATGGACAGTGGTCTGGCAGCCGACACCGCAATAGGGACAGACCGAAGCCACGGTCTTCTCGGCCCATTGCGTGCGCCGGCCGGTCTCGTCGACCAGGCTCTTCTCGATCAGGGCGCCCGTGGGACAGGCCTGGACGCATTCGCCGCAGGCGACGCAGGTGCTCTCCTGCATGGGATCGTCGAAATCGAACACCACCTTGGCGTCGTGATTGCGCCGGGCCATGCCGATCACGTCGTTGACCTGGACCTCGCGGCAGGCGCGCACGCAGAGCGTGCAGTTGATGCAGGCATTGAGGTCGACGGCCATGGCGACATGGCTGAAGTCCTTCTCGATCCGCTTCTTCGGCTCGAAGCGGCTGGTCGTCACCCCGGTCCTGTCGGCCCATTGCCAGAACTTGGCGTCGGGATCGGGGCCGGTCTCGCGCGGCGGCTGGTCGGCGACGAGCAGTTCCATGACCATCGCCCGGGCCTTCTTCGCCCGCTCGTTCGCGGTGACGACCTTCATGTCCTGGGCCGGCTTGCGGATGCAGGACGCCGCCAGCACTCGCTCGCCCTCGATCTCGACCATACAGACGCGGCAATTGCCGTCGGCGCGATAGCCGGGTTCGGGGCTGTAGCAGAGATGCGGGATCTCGACGCCTTCGCGCTTCGCCACCTGCCAGATGGTCTCGCCGGGTGCCGCCTCGACCGTCCTGCCGTCGAGACTGAACGTTATGGTGTCCGACATGAGGCTACTCCTGAGGCGGAAGGGCGAAGTCGATCAGCCGGTCGTTGGCGGCATTGAACGGGTCAACGATGGTGACGCCATCGAGCACGCGGCCGTCCTGGAAGTCGCGGCTGAGAATGAGCAGGCAGCCCGCACGCTTGGCCGTGGCCCAGAGCATCGCGTCCCAGAACTGGATCTTGTGGTGCTCGACGACGCGCATCGCCTCCTCGAGGTCGTGAGGCTCGGCATGGACCACGGGAAAGAGGCCCCGCACGTGATCGACGGCCCTGCGCGCTTCCAGGTGGGCGAACGCGGGCTTGCGTGAGACGACCGCGAACGTCTCGGCGAGACTTTGCAGCGTCTGCACGCAATCGCCGTCGACCGCTCGATGCAGGATTTCATAGGCACGAGCATGTTCGATGGCAGCTTCGTCGATTGCGTGGATAAGCACGTTCGCATCAAGCGTAAGCCTCATCGGTCATCCGGGTAGGGCCGCTCGAAACGCTCCTCATAGAGCTTCTTGAAGCGCTCCATGTAGAGTTCTTCACGGGTCCAGGGCTTGACGGGACCGCCCTTGATGCCCTTGCGGAAGAACTCGAGGGCTTCCTCTCTCTCGCGTGCCTTCTTCGCCGCCTCCTCCTCCGTCTCGCCGACGGCGACGAGCTTGACCACGGGCTTGCCGCGGCGGGTGATGACGACTTCCTCGCCGGCCTCGGCCTGCTTGAGAATTCTGGCGAAGTGCTGGTTGGCTTCGCGTGCGGTGACGGTGGTCATCGACCTGCTCCTTGTAGTGACGTCACTACAATATGGGCTATCGCACCTCGTCGGGGAAGTGCTTCAGGACCGACAGCACCGGGTTGGGTGCCGCCTGGCCGAGGCCGCAGATGGAGGCGTCCATCATCGTCCGCGACAGCTCCCCGAGGAGGTCGGCGTCCCAGGTCTCCGCCTGCATCAGCCGCACCGCCTTCTCGGTGCCGTTGCGGCAGGGCGTGCACTGGCCGCAGCTCTCGTCCTCGAAGAAGTGCATCAGGTTCAAGGCCGCCTCGCGCATGCTGTCCTTGTCCGAGAGCACGACGATGGCGGCCGAGCCGATGAAGCAGTCGTGTTCCTGCAGGGTGTCGAAGTCGAGCGGGACGTCGTCCATCGAGGCCGGCAGGATTCCGCCCGAGGCGCCGCCCGGCAGATAGGCCTTGAAGCGGTGGCCGTCCGCCATGCCGCCGCAATATTCCTCGATCAGCTCAGCGATCGTGATGCCGGCCGGTGCCAGCTTGACGCCCGGCTCCTTGACCCGGCCCGAGACCGAGAAGGAGCGCAGTCCCTTGCGGCCGTGGCGGCCCTCGGAGGCGAACCAGTCCCTGCCCTTCTCGAGAATGTCGCGGACCCAGTAGAGGGTCTCGACATTGTGGGCGAGCGTCGGCTTGCCGAAGAGCCCGACCTCGGTCGGGAAGGGCGGCTTGTGCCGCGGCAGGCCGCGCTTGCCCTCGAGGCTCTCGAGCATGGCGCTCTCCTCGCCGCAGATATAGGCGCCGGCCCCGCGCCTGAGATGCAGCCGGACACCGCCGTCGAGGCCGCGGGCCTGCAGGGCGGCGATCTCGCGCACGAGAATCTCGATCACGCCCGGATATTCGTCGCGGACATAGATATAGATATCCTCGATGGCGCAGGCCCAGGCAGCGATGAGCGTGCCCTCGAGAAAGCGGTGCGGATCGCGCTCGAGATAGTAGCGGTCCTTGAAGGTGCCGGGCTCGCCCTCGTCGGCATTCACCGCCAGGAGGCGCGGCTTTCTCTGCTTCCTGATGATCTCCCATTTGAGGCCGGCCGGAAAACCCGCCCCGCCGAGGCCGCGCAGACCCGAACCCTTGAGCTCGCCGGCCACATCGTCGGCCGAGCGTTCGCCCTTGCGGCAGGCCTCGAGCAGCGCGTAGCCGCCATCGGCGCGATAGTCGGCGAGATCGCGATAGTCGGCGATCTGGACGTGGGTGTGACCCTGGTCGATCGCCTGCGTCACGCTCTCGACCGTCGCGTGATCGACGAAGGCGTGGCCGACCTCGGCCACGGGTGCGGTGTCGCAGCGGCCCATGCAGGGGGCGCGCACGACGCGGACACGGCTGCGATCGGCCTGCGCTTGGAGCGTCTTCTTCAGTGTTTCGCCGCCCATCATCGCGCAGGTGAGGCTGTCGCAGACCCGCACAGTCATCTCCGCCGGTGCCGGCTCGCCATCCATGACGATGTCGAAGTGGGCATAGAAGGAGGCCACCTCGAAGACCTCCACCATCGGCAGCCGCATCACCTCGGCCAGAGCGTGCAGATGCCGGGCATGCAGGCAGCGATAGGTGTCCTGTAACAGGTGCAGATGTTCGATCAGCAGGTCGCGCTGGCGCGAGCGACCGTCGAGCAAATTGGCCACCTCGACCAGCGCCCGGTCGTCGAGCTGGCGACCCTTGCCGACCACCGGTGTCTTGCGCCTGCCGGAGCCCGGATGGATGCTTCTCTTGCCGCCTTCGTGAATGGTCACCGCAGCCATGTCCAGCCTCGCCTCGTTCCCTCGATCGGCCCGACCAGTCTATGGAGATCGGGTATACCGCGCAAATCCGTTTGCCCGACCGACCGATCGAACCTATCGCTGACGGCGACGCGGCCCGGAACGGAGGAAGAGCTGATCGATGCTCGGTTTGCCCCTTGAGCGCCTGGAGGACGAGCGGCTGCTGCGCGGTCAGGGCCGCTACACCGACGATCTGGCCGTCGAGAACACCGGGCACGCCGTGTTCATCCGCTCGGACCGCGCGCATGCGGTAATCCAGGAGATCGAGAAGGCCGCGGCGGAACGCGCGCCCGGCGTGCGCCTGGTGCTGACCGGCAGGGACGCCGCCGCCCGCGAGCTCGGACAGCTGCGGCCGATGGCGAGCGTGCCCGGACAGATCGAGCGCACCCGTCCGGTCATCGCGGACGAGACGGTGCGGCATGTCGGCGAGATCGTGGCGATGGTCGTCGCCGACACGCTCGACTGGGCGCGCGACGCGGCCGAGGCGATCGTCGTCCGCACCAGCGACCGGCCCTGTGCCGTGGAGGTCGCGTATGACTGGCATACGGGCGACGCCGATGCGGTCGGCCGCGCCTTCGCCCGGGCCCATACGGTCGCACGGATCACCACGAAGAGCAATCGCGTGGTGGTGCACCCGCTGGAGCCGCGCTGTGCCATCGGCTGGTACGATGCGCCGAGCGGACGCTATACGCTGCACACGCCCACTCAAGGCGTGCATCAGGTGCGCGACGCTCTGGCCGACCACGTCTTCGCGATCGAGCGCGAGCGGATCCGGGTAATCACGGAGGATGTCGGCGGCGCCTTCGGGATGAAGCTGCATCCCTATCCCGAACATGCGCTGGTGCTGCTCGCCGCCCGTCTTACCGGCGCACCGGTGCGCTGGCAGGCGACCCGCAGCGAAGCGGCACTGGCCGATGCCCACGGCAGGGCTCAGACGCTCGAGGGCGCCCTGGCGCTCGATGCGCAAGGCCGCTTTCTGGCTCTGCAGGTGCGCAACACGGCCGACCTCGGGGCCTATTACTCGCATTTCGGGCCGCCGACGCCGAGCCTTTCCGGCGGCAAGGTGGCCGGCCATTGCTATCGGATCGAAGCCGTCGAGCTCGAGGTGCGCGCGCTATTGACCAACAGCGTTCCGGTGGACGCGTATCGCGGCGCCGGCAAACCCGAGATGGTCTATCTGGTCGAACGGCTTGTCGATCGGGCGGCCCATCTGCTGAACCTCGACCCCGCCGAGATCCGCATGCGCAACCTGCTGCGACCGCAAGACCTGCCATGGCGTCTGCCGCTGGGTCAGGAGATCGACAGCGGCGACTTCCCTGAAGTTCTCCGCCGTTGCGTAGTCGCGGCGGATCGGGACGGTTTCGAGGCGCGCCGTGCGGCATCGGAACGGTCGGGGCGGTTGCGCGGTCTGGGCATCGGCATGCACATGCATGTGAGCGGCGGTTTTCCGGCCGAGTTCTCGCTGCTGCGGGTCGATCCCGATGGGCGGCTGATGCTCCACACCGGCACGCAGACCGGCGGACAAGGCCACGCCACCGTCTTCGCCCAGATCGCAGCCGAACGTCTGGGGCTGCCGGTGCAGGCCATTGCCGTTCAGCAGGGTGATACCCGAGCCTTGGCACGCGGCGGCGGCACCGGCGGCTCCTCGTCGCTGCCGATCGCCGGCGTCAACATCGCTCGCGCCGCCGAACTGCTGATCGAGCGCGGACGGGCGATCGCAGCCCAGCGTTTCGAAGCAGCGCCGATCGACATCGATTATTCAGAAGGTGCATACAAGGTGCGCGGAACCGATCGGCGGTTGGGCCTGTTCGAGATGGCGGTCGACGAGGACGTGTCCGCCGGCTGCGACTTCGACGGGCCTACGGCGACCTTTCCGAACGGCGCCTATGCCATGGAAGTGGAGGTCGATCCGGCGACCGGTGCGGTCCGCCTGTGCCGGTTTTCCGGGGTCGACGATCTGGGCCGGGTGCTCAATCCCCGGATCGCACGCGGCCAGATCGAAGGCGGCGTGGTGCAGGCGATCGGTCAGGCGATGATGGAAGAGGTGGTGTACGACGCGAACGGCCAGTTGTTGAACGCCAGCCTGATGGATTATGCCCTGCCACGCGCCGCCGACGTCCCGGCACTCACGGTGGCATTCCACGAAGTGCCGGCGACCACCAACCCATTGGGTGCCAAGGGTGCGGGCGAAGTGGGTCCGGCGGGTGGTCTGGCGCCCTTCGTCGCGGCCGTGCTCGACGCGTTGCGACCGCTCGGCGTCGAGACCCTGGACATGCCGGCGACGCCGGAGAACGTCTGGCGCGCGATCGAGCGAGCGAGAACGGAGAAGACATGATGACGATCATGAGACGTGCGATCCGGTCGGTGGCCGCGAGCCTTGCTGTGCTCGGCTTTCTGACGGCGGGCGCTCCGGCCGACGAAACCACGCCTGCGGAGGTGAAGGCGAAGGCGGAGCAGGCGGCGGAGGCTCTGGCCGAAGGAAAACAACCTCCGGCCGATGCGACGATCAGCAAGGACGAAGCCGAAGCGGTCGATCCGCAGGGCCAGGAGGAAGTGGAAGGGCCTCTGGTCTGTCTCGCCCGGGCAGTCTACTGGGAATCGAAAGGCGAGGATCGCGAAGACATGCGCGCCGTGGCCGCCGTCGTTCTCAACCGGCTGGCCAGCGAAGAATTCCCCGACGATATCTGTGCCGTCGTCAAGGACGGCGGTGAGGCCAAGAGCTGCCAGTTCGGCTGGTGGTGCGACGGCAAGTCGGACAAGGTCGAGGATCAGGAGAGCTACGCCATGGCCAAGGAGGTCGCGGCTACGGCCATCAACGGTGAATTGTCCGATCCAACCGAGGGAGCGCTCTTCTTCCATCGTACCGCCGCCAAGCTGGACTGGACCGACAAGTACAAGAAGACCGTCACGCTGGGACCGCACGTCTTCTACACCTTGAAGAAGTAGCCGTGCGGTTTCCCTCGTGTCGCATGCGGGGGCGCCGCCCGCCGGGGTCCCGTTAGAAGAGCCCCTGCACGAGACCGTCCTCGTCGATGCGGATGGTGTGCGCCGCCGGCACTTTGGGCAGGCCGGGCATGGTCATGATCTC
>JAGREO010000096.1:0-5698 GCA_020446525.1 Geminicoccaceae bacterium
TCTCGTCTGCCACCACCAACATGACAGGCTTGCAAGAGACAAGGGTGCAACCCTCCGGCGTCGTCTCCGGCCAAGCGAGGCGTCGGCGCGCGGGGTCAGGGGGCGGCGCGGTGGACGGGGGTGGGGATGCCGTGCATGCGGGCGGCGAGTTGCAGGGCGAGGAAGGTCGAATAGTAGCGTGAGAGGGCGAGGTTGCCGCCGTGGAACCAGAGGGCTTCGTGGGCCGTGGGTTTCCACATGTTGCGCAGCTCGCGCTGCCAGGGGCCGGGGTCGCCCGGCACGCCGGAGCCGAGGCCCCAGCAGGGGCCGACGCGGTCCGCCGCTTCGCGGGAGACGATCAGGGCCACCGTCTCGTGCATCGAGTGATAGCCGGTGCAGCAGATGACGGCGTCGGCCTCGATCTCCTCGCCGTCGGTGAAGCGCACGGCACGGGCCTCGAGCCGTTCGATGCCGGCATCGTTCTTCACGCCGATGGCGCCGTCGATGATCAGTTGCGATGCGCCGACGTCGATGTAATAGCCGGAGCCGGTCCGGTGCGCCTTCATCATCAGCCCGCTGTCGTCGACGCCGAAGTCGAAGGCGAAGCCGGAGGCGGCCAGACGCTCGTAGAAATCCGCGTCGCGGGCGCGGATTGCCGCCGTCAGGCGCCGCTGCTGCTCGGGTTGCAGCGCCTTGGGCACGGAGGCGGCGCGTTTGTCGGCCTCCTCGACGCCCCAGCCGCGATCGACCGCGGCTTGTGAATAGCTGGCGAAGGCGAGGTCCATCAGGGTTTCGGAGCGGATGACCGTGGTCGGTGCGCGCTGCACCATGGTCGGTCTGGCGCCGTTTTCCCAGAGGTCGACGCAGACGTCGTGGCCCGAGCTGGCGGAGCCCACCACCACCACCGGCCGGCCCCGCCAGGCGGCACCGTCGGCATAGGCCGAGGCGTGGAGGATGTCGCCCTCGAACCGGTCGGCACCCGGCAGGTCGATCATCCGGGGCGGGCCGTAGGCGCCGGTGGCGAAGACCAGATGCGCCGGCCGCAGCTCCACCGTCCCGTCCGGCCGCTCGACCGTCACCCGCCAGCGGCCTTCTCCGCCGTGCGTCGCCGCATCGTCGAGCTCGGCGCCGGGATCGGTGCCGGGCCGGGGTGGGGGCTCGAAGCGGGCGGCGGTGCAGGCCGTGTCGGTCCAGACGTCGAGCTCCATCACCCGGGCGTACATTTCGAGCCAGTCGCCCATCTTGTCCTTGGGTGTGAAGACCGGCCAGTTGTCGGGGAAGGGGACATAGGGCAGGTGGTCGAACCAGACCGGGTCGTGCAGCACCAGCGTGCGGTAGCGGTTGCGCCAGCTGTCGCCGATCCGCGGGTTCTTCTCGATCACCAGCGCCGGCACGCCCATCACCTTCAGCCGTGCCGCCAGGGCACAGCCGCCCTGGCCGCCGCCGACGATCACCACATAGGGCTGGCGGGTGCGGCCCAGCTCGCGGGCGTCGCGGCGCCGCTCTTCCGTCCAGGTCTCGCGTTTCGGGTCGGCCCGGTGTTCCACCCCGAGGGGCCGCCGCGCGCGGACGGGCGCTTCGTGGCCGATCAGCTCCACCATCGCGGTGAAGAGCGTGTGACAGCGCCCGTCCACCAGCCGCACGATGCCCTCGCAGCGGGCGACGTCGGTCTCGAAGGTGAACCAGCCCTCGATCGCCCCGTCCTCGTCCTCGACCAGCCGCTCGAGCCGCCAGTCCCGCGGCCGGACGCGATCGAGCGTCGCCCGCAAGAGCGCCTCGATCTCGCTTCGACCCTCCATGGTCTCGATGTTCCAGGTGAAGGCGAGGAGGTCGCGCCAGTAGCCGTCGTCCGCGAACATCGAGACCGCCGCCTCGACGTCTCCGGCCGCGAGGACGCGGCCGAACCGCTCGAGCCATTCCTGCACCTGCATCTCCTCGTTCCTCCCTCTCTCGTGCCGCGCCGACGCGCCCACTGGATAGGCCCTTCGCCCGGGCACGTCACCTGCGGTGCGGCCCGCGTCTCTCAGCATGGCCGGGGGGCGCCGCTTGACAGGCGGGAGGGGGCCATCGAGAGTGGGCTGTCCGTGCACGGAGCCGTGTGCCGGGCCGAGCGGGGAGGATGGATGAACGCCGCGGGCGACGTAGCGCCCCGATCGTGCCGACCGACCTCGATCGGGGAAGCCGCCGGCCGGGGCGGTGCCGCTTCGGGTGCGGCGGCACCCGTGGCGCTGGTCGTCGATGCGGCCACCAAGGTCTATGGTGCGGGCGCCGACCGCGTCCTGGCCCTCGAGGGGTGCGGTTTCGAGGTGCGGGCGCGGGAGATCGTCTCGATCGTCGGGCCGTCCGGCTGCGGCAAGACGACCCTGCTCTGGTCGATGGCGGGCCTGCATCACCTCACCTCCGGGGCCATCCGGCTCGACGGTGCGGTGATCGACGGGCCGCATCCCGCCATCGGCATCGTCTTTCAGGAAGCCAACCTGCTGCCCTGGCGCACGCTCGACGCCAACATCCGCTTTCCCGACGAGATCAAGCGCCGGCGATCGGACGAGGGGCTGATCGAAAACCTGCTCCGGCAGGTCGGTCTCGCGGGCTACGGGCCGCGCTTTCCCCGTGAGCTCTCGGGCGGCATGCAGCAGCGGGTCGCGATCGTCCGGGCGCTGGCGCAGCGGCCCTCGCTGCTGCTGATGGACGAGCCCTTCGGCGCGCTCGACGCCTTCACCCGGGAGGAGATGAACCGGCTGGTCGAGCGCATCTGGCTCGACACCCACACCACCATCGTTCTCGTCACCCACAGCATCGACGAGGCGATCCTGCTTTCGGACCGGGTGATCGTGCTGAGCCCGCGTCCGGGCCGGGTGGCGCGCATCTTCGACGTGCCGCTGCCCCGGCCGCGCACACCCGAGATCATGGCCGGCCGGGCGGTGTTCGAGCTCGCTTCGGCGATCCGATCGGAGATCGTCGGCGCCCGCACCAGCCTTGCCGCCGAGGGTGCGGTCGGGTCGCCGAAGGGGGAGGGCTAGCGTGGCCCGGGACATCACACCGCAGTTCAGCCGCCCGGCCGGTCGGGGCGACGGGCAGCGTGTCGATCTCACCAATCTCTCCGCCTTCACCCAGACGCCGCCGATCGGCTCGGCCGGCGAGGTGGCGGTGATCGCCGCCGTGGCGATCCTGGTGGTGGGCGGCATCGAATGCTCGCTGCGCTGGTTCGAGGTGCCGCTCTACATCCTGCCGCCGCCCTCGGCCGTGGCTCTGGCCCTGGTGAGCGACTTCCATCTGATCCTGCCGCATCTGGGCCACACGCTGGTCGAGCTCTTGGCCGGCTTCGCCATCGGTGCCGGCGCGGGGCTGCTGCTGGCGGCGCTGGTGACCCAGTTTCCCTTCGCCGAGAAGGTGATCGCGCCCTACATCCTGCTGCTGGTGACGACCCCGATGCTGGCGCTGGTGCCGCTCTTGATCCTGCGCTTCGGCTTCGGCTACGAGCCGCGCATCATCGCCGTGGCGCTGGCCTCGGGGCCGATGGTGATGATCAACGCCGCGACGGGGTTCCGGCGGGTCGACTCGGCCAAGATCGCCCTGGCCCGCGCCTACGGCGCCTCGACGGTGCAGATCTTCTGGAAGATCCGGGCACCGATGGCGCTGCCGATGATCCTGGTGGGTCTGATGATCGGCGCCATCTTCGGGCTGCTGACGGCCGTCGGTGCGGAGATGGTCGGCGGCGGCTTCGGGCTCGGCAACCGGCTCACCACCTATTCCTCGATGATCCAGATGCCGCAATTCTTCGCCGTGGTGCTCATCCTCTCGACGCTGGGCATCCTGATCTACGTGATCTTCTTTCTGCTCGGCAAAAAATATGCGAGTTGGGAAGCCTGAAGAACCGGGCCCGGAGATCCGGGTTCGAGAAACGAAGGGAGTGATCGCCTTGAGGATCCATTCGAACCGCCGCCGGTTCCTGCAGGTGAGTGCGCTGGGCGTGGTCGGCGCGAGCGTCCTGCACCGTCCGGCCGGTGCGCAGTATGACGGCACCTTCACCTGGATCTCGCCGCGCGGCACGCTCGAGGTGCTCGACGACTATCCCTACTGGGTCGGCAAGAAGATGGGCTATTTCGGCGATCTCGACACCGAGATGCAGCCCGGCCCCTCCGACGGCACGGCCACGGTCAAGTTCGTCGACGTGGGGCAGGCCGACATGGGCTTTCCGTCGCCGGGCGTCTTCTCCTTCGCGCTGACCAACGGCATGGATCTGGTTTCGGTCTGGCACATGGGTGCCCGTGACACCTTCTCCATCGCCTTCAGAAAGGGCGAGGGCACGAACGATCTCACCCAGCTCGAGGGCAAGACGATCCTTCTGGGCTCGGCCGCCTGGCAGTCGATCACCGACCCGCTGCTGGCGGCCCAGGGCGTCGACATCGCCAAGGTGAACTATGTCGAGGCCGGCTGGCCCACCTGGGGCACCGCACTGGCGGCGGGCCAGGGCGACGCCGCGCTTTCCTGGGAGGGGCTCAGGGCCGAGTGGATCGCCACGGGCCTGGACTTCGAATACTGGCTCGGCGTGCAGCACTCGCCGCTGCCGGCCAACAGCTTCGTCATCCGCCGCAGCGATCTGGAGGATCCCGAGCGGCGCAACTTCCTCGAGCGCTATCTGCGGGGCTGGGCGATGGGGCTGGAATTCGCCTGGCACAATCCGCGTGCCGCGGTCGAGATGGTCTTCGAGCAGTTTCCGACGCTGGCCGCCAATGTCGGACCCGAGCTCGGCACCACCTCGATCCTGCAGCAGATCAACGTCTTTCGCGGCGACATGGAGCAGCGGGAGGGCTGGGGCTGGCACGACATGACGAGCTGGCAGACCTTTTTCGACATCCTCCTCGAGATCGGTCAGATCGAGGAGCCGATCGACGCGCAGGACGTCTGCATCAACGAGTTCGTCGGTCCGGCCAACGATTTCGACCACGACAAGGTGCGGGCCGACGCCGGCTCTTACGAGCTCTCGGCGGAGATGGAGGCGGTCGACGTCGCACAGATCGAGGCCCATCTCTTCGATGCGGCGGTGAAGTGAGATGGCGGTGCGCATCCTCGTCGTCGGTCTGGGCAATATGGGCGCCTCGCATGCCGACGCCTATCACCGCAATCCGGGTTTCGAGATCGCGGGGCTGATGAGCCGCAGCATCAAGAGCAGGGCGATCCCGGCCCCGCTCGAGGGCTATCCCCTGTTCGAGGATTTCGACGAGGCCCTGCGGCAGACGAAGCCCGACGCCGTCTCGATCAACAGCTGGCCGGACACCCATGCCGACTATGCCGTCCGGGCGATGGAGGCCGGCTGTCACGTCTTCATGGAAAAGCCGATCGCCACCAACATCGCCGATGCCGAAAAGGTCGTCGCCACCGCCCGCGCGACCAACAGGAAGCTCGTGCTCGGCTACATCCTGCGGGTTCATCCCTCCTGGATCAAATTCATCGAGATCGGCCGGACGCTGGGCAAGCCGCTGGTGATGCGGCTCAACCTCAACCAGCAATCGAGCGGTGCCGCATGGTCGTGGCACAAGAACCTGATCGACAGCCTGATCCCGATCGTCGATTGCGGCGTGCACTATGTCGACGTCATGTGCCAGCTCACCGGCGCGCGGCCCGTGCGGGTACACGGCATCGGCGCCAAGCTCTGGGCCGAGGCGGCCAAGCAGAATTACGGCCATCTGCACGTCACCTTCGACGACGGATCGGTCGG
>JAGREO010000096.1:5704-7621 GCA_020446525.1 Geminicoccaceae bacterium
GAGGCCGGCTGGGGGCCGATGATGAGCGAGACGGCGTTCTTCGTGAAGGACGTGATCGGCCCGAAGGGTGCCGTCTCGATCGTCGCCAGGGAAGCCGCGGCGCACGCCGCCGAAGATCTCTCCGACAGCGCCGACATCGACCGCCACACCAAGACGGACAGCCTGAAGATCCACCACGCGACGGTCGATGCGCAGAAGAACTTCAGCCGTCCCGACGAGATCCTCGACATGGCCGACGAGCCCGGCCATCAGGAGCTCTGCGACCGGGAGCAGGCGCTCTTTCTCGACGCCATCGAGAACGATCGCGATCTCTCGAGCTCGATGGACGCGGCCGTCGACAGCCTGCGCATCGTGCTGGCGGCCGAAGAGAGCATCCGGCAGGAAAAGGCGATCACGCTGGATTGAGTCCCGGCGACACGCGAAGAGAGCCGGCCCCCGTCGGATGGCCGGCTCTCCCGTCGCCCGTTCCGTGCGTTCGGATCAGTCCTGGTCGAGGCGCGCGTAGACGTCCTTGATCTTGGCGTGCGCCGAGGCCACGGCGTCCTCGGCGGAGACGCCGTCGATGATCATCGACTGCACGGCGGCCGGGATGATGTGAGTGGCCAGGACCTCGCCGGAGCCGGCCGAGGGCGCACCCTTGTAGGAGACCGGTACGCCGGTCTCGGCGATCTTGCGGAAGTCCTTGAACTCGGGCCGCGAGGTCCACCATTCGTCGTCGAACTGCTTGGGATAGACCGGCACGAAGCGGCCATTGGTCTTGAGGATCATCCGGCTGTAATTGTCGGGCTTCATGAGATAGGCGACCCAGCCGCGGGCCAGTTCCGGCTCGGGCGCCTGCTTGAATATGCCGGTCGACCAGGTGTCGATCTGGTTGATCGAGCCGGCGGGTCCGGCCGGGACCGAGAAGAGGCCGGTATTGGCGGCCATCTCGGGATCCTTGTCGAGCAGATAGGCGTAGACCGAGGTCGGGTTGTTGATGAACGCCACCTGGCCCGACTGGTAGGCCTTGTTGTTCCAGGCGGTGTCGGCGTTGCCGACCACGCCCTTGGGGATGATCTTGTGCTCGTTGTACATGGCGTCGATGACCTTGAAGCCCTCGACATTGCCAGGATTGTCGAACTCGACCTCACCGTCGTCGTTGGTGGTGTAGCCGCCATAGCACCAGCAGAGCTGCATGATGTTGTCGGTGGCGTCCGCCGTGAGGCCCAGATCCATGCCGAAGCCGTAGAAGGGCGGCTGCTGCATCGTCTTGCAGGTCTCGATGAACTCGTCCCAGGTGGCGGGATAGGCGAGCCCGGCCTTTTCCAGCAGGTCGGTGCGGGCGTGCATCGGCCAGGGGTTGATGGCGAACGGCACGCCCCAGTAGGCGTCGTTCTTGGCGACCGCGCGCAGCGAGCTGTCGAACAGGCCGCCTTCCTCCGACTTCATGGTCTCGACCATGTCGGTGACGTCCATCATGTGCCCTTGGGCGCGGTAGAGCTGGACGTAGCTCTCGTAGAGACGGCAGGCGTCGGGCGGGCTGCCGGTCTCGAGCCCGGCCGAAAGCTTGGGGATCAGATCGCTGTTGTTGACCGTGATGAAGGCCGCTTCCTCGGGCTTGACCCCGGCCTCCTTGAGATATTCGTCGAACAGGTTCTGCGCCTCCTGATCGGCGAGCGGTGTGAACATCGGCAGATGCCAGTAGACCAGCCGCTCGGCGCGCTGGGCGTAGGCGGCATAGGGGCGGATGATCATCGGAGCGGCGAGGGTGCTCGCCGCCGCGGCCTTGATCGTCGTGCGCCTGGTGATCCGTGTCATGTTCGGCCTCCGTCTTTTTTGGCTGGTGGGAGAGGATCAGCCCTTGACCGCACCCATGGTGAGCCCGGTCACGAGCCAGCGTTGGAAGATGAAGTAGACGATGAGCGGCGGGATCACGGT
>JAGREO010000096.1:7841-38127 GCA_020446525.1 Geminicoccaceae bacterium
GAGCAGCCGTCGACCAGCGCCGCCTCCTCGAGCTCGACCGGGATCGACATGAAGAAGCCCATCAAGAGCCAGGTGCAGAAGGGAATGGTGAAGCCCATATAGGCGATCGAAAGACCGGTCAGCGAATTGTCGAGGCCGACGGCGACAAGGATGGTGAAGAGCGGAATGAACAGGAGCGATTGCGGCACGAGGTAGGTGTAGACCATCGCCCGGGCGATCAGCGAGCGGCCGGGGAAGTCGAGCCGGGCGATGGCATAGGCCGCGAGCGAGGCGACTACGACGGTCACGGCGGTGGTGGCGATCGCCGTCTTCATGCTGTTGGAGAAGAACAGCATGTAGTCGGTCTCGAAGAAGAGCACGCGGTAGCTTTCGAGCGTCGGCTCGCGCGGCCAGAGCGTGGTGCCCATGCCGTAGATCTCGCCGTGCTCCTTCAGTGAGGTGGCGAACATCCAGTAGAACGGCATCAGCGTCCAGACGATCAGGATCGCCAGCACGATGTTGCCGATCCAGCGCCACAGCCGCTCCTGACCCTCGATGGTGCGGATCATCGCATCCGGTCCTTGAGCATGCGGCGTGAAAGGAAGATGATGAGCACGGCCAGGATCGGGAAGAAGATCATGTTGACCGCCGATCCGGTGCCGAGCCGGCCGGCGAGCAGGGCGAACTTGTAGGCGAGGTTGGGCAGGATCTGCGTGGCGTTGGCCGGCCCGCCATTGGTCAGCAGCAGGACGAAGACGACGTTGGTCGAGGTCCAGATGGTCGAGAGCATGACGACGACGGTGAAGACCGGCTTCATCGACGGCAATGTGATGTGGCGGAACTCCTGCAGCGTGTTGGCGCCGTCGATCCGCGCCGCCTCGTAGAGCTCCTTGGGGATCGCCTTGAGCCCCGCGAGAAAGCTCATGGTGTAGAAGGGGGTGCCCGACCAGACGACGACGGCGACGACCGAGAACATCGCGATCGACTTGTCGCCGGTCCAGGCGACCGGCTCGTCGACGAGGCCGAGCGCGAACAGGATGTGGTTCGCCAGTCCGCTGAAATCGTCGTAGATCCAGCGCCAGTTGAGCGCCGCCACGACGGGTGGCACCGCCCAGGGCACGAACAGGATGGTCTTGAAGATGTAGTTGGCGGTGCGGTCCTGCGCCAGCACCAGCGCCATGGTCAGGCCGAGCAGGAACTTGATGGCGACGCCGAGCAGCGTGTACTCGAAGGTGTTGACCACGACCCTGAGGAAGACCGGGTCGGCCATCAGTTCGCGATAATTGGCGAGTCCGACGAAATCCGCCGAAGCGCCGGCCATCTTGTTGGTGAAGCTGATGGTGATGGCCTGGAAGAAGGGGTAGACGACGGTGAAGCCGAGGATCGCCAGGGCCGGGGCGAGGAAGAGGTAGGCGAGCACGCGCCGGTCGTTGCTGAAGCGAACCCAGGCCGATACCGGCGCCACGGAGCCCACTTTCAGATCGGGATTCTGGCGATCTTGTGCCTGCCAAGCGCTCGCTGCTCTGGCCAACGGCTCGAACCTCCCTCGGAGCGAAAGCTCCTTTCATTGGCTGCAGGCTAGCGGAGAGCCGGGCCCGGGCCAAGCCTTAGAGGCGGGTGTCAGGTCTCCTCGAAGTCGATATCGGCATAAATCTCGGCCAGCGGCAGCTCCACGTCGAGATCGGGCAGCGGCAGCACCGCCCGAGGACCGACGAGGAACGTGCTCGACCATGTCCCGCCCGCGGCACGGGTGACCAGCTCCAGCTTCATCTCGTCCTGCGACACGAGCACCAGCGTCCGCAGCGTCTCGATCTCCTGGTAGGCCCAGCGCTTGATCGTCTGATCGTAACCTTCCGTCGATAGAGAAAGAACCTCGACCACGAGCACCGGGTCGTCGATGAAGACGTCGCTCCGATGCGGTCGACCGCAACTGACGAACACGTCGGGATACATGTGCTTTCCGGCCGGGTTCCTCACTCTGACGTTGCCGCCGCGCGCGCGGCAGCCCGTGCCGGCCAAGCGTTGGTTCAGGCTCATGAGGATGTTCTCGGCGATGTCGCCGTGGCCCACCGTCCCGCCCGACATCATCCGTGGGATGCCGCCGACGAATTCCCAGCGTTCGGGCTGGCGCTTCTCCCACTCGAGATAGTCGGCTTCGGTGGTCGGCAGTTTCTCCGCCGCCTCGCGCATCGGCGGTCCTCCTTCAGAAGATGCCGGCGATCGAGCGGGTCATGCCGTCGACGATCTGCGGGGCGGCTTCCTCCCATTCGAGATTGGCCTGATTGGCGACGGCGACGACCCGGGTGCGGTAGCGCTTCCAGTCGGTGGTGGTGGCACTCGACTGGTAGGCGGTGCCGGTCGATCCCTGATCGTTGTCCTGGATGTCCGACTGGCTGACGATCTCGCCCGGTGCGGCACGCTCGGAGACCTGGATGTCGGTGATGACGCTGTAGGTGACGTCCGAGACCGAGGCGTCGGCCGCGGTCGCCAGACCCGCACCGATCAGCGCGCCCAGCGTGATCAGGAGTGCGTCCGCCCCGCCGGCCTTGCCGATGCCGTAGCCGACGCCGGCACCGAGCGCGCCACCGGTCAGGACGCTGCCGAAGCCACCCTCATAGGCCCGCTCGGCCGCCGTCTGGGCCGACCGGCCGGCCTGCAGGATGTTCGCCTGGAGCATGAAGCGGGCCACCGTCGGGTCGCTGGTGAGCATGTAGCCCGAGGCGGTCAGCTTCTGCTCGATGGCACCTGCGATGTCGAAGTCGGGCTTGTCGGAGGTGTTGCGGACCTCGACGAAGACCGTGCGCTCGGACGGCCGCACCGGCTGCAGGAAGATGCTGTCCGTCATTTTCGTCTGCACCGTCAGATCGCGCTTGGCGATGGCGGTCTCGGTCGCGGCACAGCCGGCGAGCAGGGAGAGGGGCAGAAGGAGTGTGGCGAGGGCCGGCGTGCGCCGGTGCCGGTGCGTCTGGGACATGTCGTCGACCCTCGTCAACTCGCGAGCGACGGAGCGGAGCACGAGCTCTCCCCGTCGCGCGCATGGGACGGTCGATCAGCCCACAGCCTTGTGCAACTGAGCCTCGACCTCCTCCCAATTTACCAGATTGTTGAGGAAGGCGGCCAGATATTCCGGTCGGCGGTTCTGGTAGTCCAGATAGTAGGAATGTTCCCAGACGTCGATACCGAGAACGGGCGTCATGCCGTGCACCAGCGGATTCTCGCCGTTGGGGGTCTTGGTGACCTTGAGGGTGTCGCCGTCGAGCGCCAGCCAGGCCCATCCCGAGCCGAACTGGCTCGCCCCGGCGGTCTTGAAGGCCTCGGCGAACTTGTCGTAGCTGCCGAAGGCGTCGTCGATCCGCTTGGCCAGTTCGCCGCCCGGCTTGCCGCCGCCGTTCTTCTTCATCACCTTCCAGAACAGGCAGTGGTTCCAGTGCTGGCCGGCATTGTTGAACAGGCCCGCCTTGGAGGAATCCTTGAAACTCGCGGTCACCACGTCCTCGAGGCTCTTGCCCTCGAGGCCGGAGCCTTCGATCAGGTTGTTGAGGTTGGTGACGTAGGTCTGATGGTGCTTGTCGTGATGCAGATGCAGGGTCTGCGACGACATGTAGGGCGCCAGCGCCTCGTAGTCGTAGGGAAGATCGGGAAGTTCGAAAGCCATGACTGCCTCGTCCGGTTCGTGGTTGCGGCCCGGCCCGGTGCGCCCGGACCGGATGACCGGTCTCGGGCCGCTAGATAGAGCCATCGGGCGTGCCTGAAAAGGGTTGCTCAACGAACCGCCGAAGCCGGGTCGACGTTCCCGCGCGTCTCCGCCCTCGCTTCGTGGTGCAGCCGGCGGTAAGCGCCGAGCACCGCCTCCACCATGGCCGCCGCCTCACGACCCGCCGCTCGCTCGAACCGCCGCACCGCCTCGTCCACCGCCGGCCGCAGAGCGTCCATCTGCGCGACGAAGGCGGCACGCACGGCGCACGACGTCGCACCCGTCGGATCGAGCAGGTGCGACGCGAGCTCGCGGCGGTCGCGGCAATGGCGGCGATACCAGGTCTCGGGCACCGTCAGGAGATGCGGCCCGCCACCGGCATCCGCGGCGAGATCGCGGACGATGTGCGCCATGTAGCAATAGCGGCCGAACGTCTGCGCCGCCTGCCAGAGGCCCTGCGGGTCGATGTCCGCCGCCAGCCGGCGTGCCGAAGGGTCGCAGGCGAGCAGCAGCAGGAAGACATAGGTCGGTGCGACGCTGGCCCCTTCGGCATAGGCGAGCCACGCGTCGAAATCGGCCATGGGCGCTCCCGCCGCATCGTGCCGCATGGCACCCGCGAGGGCTTCGAACGGCCGCAGGTCGAGGGGTGAGGCGGGCATGCGGACCGCCAGCAGCACCAGCGCCGCCTGGAGGGTCGCATCGGCCGTACCCGTGATGTGGCCTTCCGCGGCCCCGGAGACCGCCCGACGCCAGGTCTCGATCGTCTCCAGCGCCGGTGAGGCCGGGCCGCGTGCCTGCGGCGGCAGCCCGTCGACGTGATCGTCGATCGAGCGCATGGCCATGTAGGCCGCGAGGAAGAGATCGCGGCGTCCCTCGGGCCAGTTTCGCGCCGCCCGGCAGAGATGGCTGTCCCGGGCGAAGGCCAGCTCCGCCAGCCTTGCGCGCGCGGCCTCGACCGAAAGTGCGACGGCGGCGGTCTCGGGATGTGGAGAGGATGGCGGGGCCGGCATGGGTGCGAGAAAAGCAGTGCCGCCCCGGGCGCACAAGCGGATCGTTCCGCCGGCGCGGAGCGCGCGTCCCTCAGGCGGCGCCGATGACGATGCCCGCCGCCAGCACCAGGGCGCCGCCGAGCACCACCTGCAGCGCGGCGCGCAGGAACGGCGTCTCCATGTAGCGGTTCTGGATCCAGGCGATCGCCCAGAGCTCGACGAAGACAAGGGCGAAGGCGATCAGTGTCGCGGTCCAGAAGCTGGGGATCAGATAGGGCAGGGCGTGGCCGAGGCCGCCGATGGTGGTCATCACACCCGAGGCGAGACCGCGCTTGAGCGGCGAGCCGCGACCGGAGACCACGCCGTCGTCGTGAGCGGCTTCGGTGAAGCCCATGGAGATGCCCGCCCCGACCGAGGCGGCGAGGCCGACCAGAAAGGTGGTCCAGGTGTCCTGCGTGGCGAAGGCGGNNGTGGCGAAGATCGGCGCCAGGGTGGAGACCGAGCCGTCCATCAGGCCGGCGAGGCCCGGCTGCACCCAGGTGAGGACGAACTGGCGGTGGGCCCGGCGGTCTTCCTCCTCCGCCTCGTCGGCGCCCAGATGCTCGCGCTCCAGGGTTGCGGCGTGGCGGAGGTGGCCCGCTTCGGCGTCGGCCAGATCGCCGAGCAGCTTGCGGCTGGCGGGATCGGAGGTGCGCTGCGCGGCGCGCAGATAGAAATCGCGTGCGTCGCTCTCCATCTTCGCCGCCTCGCCGCGGATTCGCTCGAGCCCGAGATTCTCGACCAGCCAGACCGGCTTGCGCGCGTAATAGCCGGCGACGTGCTCGCGGCGGACCAGCGGGATGGTGTCGCCGAAGCGGCGCTGGAAGAGATCGATCAGGCGCCGGCGGTGCTCGTGCTCTTCGTCCACCATGCCTTCGAAGACCCGCGCCGAGGCCGGATAGGCCTCACGCAGCCGATCGGCATAAGTGGCGTAGATCCGCGCATCGTCCTCTTCGGAGGAGATCGCCAGCGCCAGAATCTCCTTTTCGCTCAGTTCGTCGAACCGCCGGCGTTGCGCGAAGCCCGGTATCAACCACCACCTCCTCTCATGCCTCGCCTCTCAAGGCGCGAACAGTGCCCGCAACAGGCCGGCGACCGCGGCCAGAGCGAGGACGCCGGCGAGCCAGAGCCCGGCGAACCATGCCAGACGGCGGGGCCAGGGGGAACGCTCTCCTTCGCCGGTGCCGTTCAATGATACCCCGCCCGCGGATCCACCTTGCCGCGGAATACCCAATAGGCGTGGGCGGTATAGGCGAGAATGAGCGGGATCAGAACGGCCGCACCGACCAGCAGGAAGATCAGACTGGAATCCGGCGCCGCGGCGTCGTGGATGGTGACGTCGTGCGGCAGGATATAGGGGTAGAAACCGATGCCCAGGCCGACGAAGCAGAGCACGAAGATCGACTGCGCGGCGAGGAACGGCCGCACGTCGCGGCCGGCGGCGAGACCTTGGATCAGGAGCCATCCGGCGAGGCCCGTGGCGATCGGCATCGGAGCCGAATAGAGCAGCGCCGGCCAGGCCAGCCAGCGCTGCATGTAGACGGGATCGAGAAACGCCGTCCATGCGGACACGGCGGCGATCGAGGCGAGTGTGGCGAAGGCCAGCGGCCGCGCCGCCGCCAGTGCCCGATCGTGCAGGCGGCCCTCGGTCTTCATCACCAGCCACGTCGCGCCCAGGAGCGCGTAGCCCACCACCAGTGCTATCGCGGTGAGCAGGCTGAACGGCGTCGCCCAGTCCCACCAGCCGCCGGCATAGGCGCGTCCTTCGACCTCGATTCCCTGCACCAGGGCGCCGAGGGCGATGCCCTGGGCCAGCGTCGCCGCGAGTGAGCCGAGGAAGAAGCCGCGGTCCCACCAGGGCCGGCCGCGCTCGCCGCGCCAGCGGAACTCGAAGGCGACGCCGCGGAAGATCAGGCCCGTGAGCATCGCGATCAGGGGCGCATAGAGCGCCGGCATGACGATGGCGAAGGCAAGAGGAAAGACGGCGAAGAGCCCGCCGCCGCCGAGCACCAGCCAGGTCTCGTTGCCGTCCCAGACCGGGGCGATGCTGTTCATCGCCAGATCGCGCTCCTCGCCGTCACCGATCCAGGGAAAGAGCAGGCCGACCCCGAGATCGAAGCCGTCGAGCAGGACGTAGGTGAGCACGGCGAAGGCGACGAGCAGCGCCCATACGGTCGGCAGGTCGAAGGCGAAGCCGGTCATGGTGTGGCACCGCGCTCGGCGAGCGAGGCTTCGGGCGTGATGCCGGCGCTGCGCACCGGCGTGCCGCGATGCGGACCTTCCTCGCCGTGATGCGGTCGAATGCCCATCATGTGAAGCAGGTAATAGATGCCGGCGCCGAAGACGACGACATAGACCACGACCAGCACGGCGAGCGAGGAGGCGACGGCCGGTGCGGCGATCGGCGAGGCCGAATCCACCGTGCGCAACAGGCCGTACACCGTCCAGGGTTGGCGACCGGCCTCGGTGGTGATCCAGCCGGCCAGAAGAGCGACCAGGCCCGCCGGACCCATCAGAAGCACCGTCCGCAACAGCCTGCGATCGTCGTAGAGCCGGCCCTTCCAGCGCAACCAGAGACTCCAGAGGCCGACCGCGATCATCGCCAGCCCGATCCCGACCATCATCCGGAAGGTCCAGAAGATCAACGGCGCGTAAGGCCGGTCCTCGGCCGCAAAGTCGCTCAGTCCCGGCACCTCGCCCTCCCATTCGTGGGTGAGGATCAGGCTTCCCAGATGCGGCACGGCCAGCGCGTAGTCGGTACGCTCGGCCTGCATGTCGGGCAGGCCGAAGAGATAGAGCGGGGCGCCGGCCCGCGATTCCCAATGGCCCTCGATGGCGGCGATCTTGGCCGGCTGATGCTCGAGGGTGTTCAACCCGTGCAGGTCGCCGGCGACGAGCTGCAGCGGTGCGACCAGAGCCGCCATCCACATGGCGTTGGAGAACATGATCCGCGCCGCGCCGTTGGTGTGCTCGCGCAGCAGATGGAACGCGCCGACCGCGCCGACGATGAAGGCGGTCGAGAGATAGGCGGCCAGCACCATGTGCACGAGACGATAGGGAAAGGAGGGATTGAAGACGATCGCCCACCAGTCTTCCGGCACGAACCGGCCGGCGGCGTCGATGCCGTGCCCGGCCGGCGTCTGCATCCAGCTGTTCACCGAGAGGATCCAGAAGGCCGAGAAAAGCGTGCCGGCGGCCACGATCAGCGTCGCCGCGAAGTGCAGGCCGCGGCCGACCTTTTTCATGCCGAACAGCATGATGCCCAAAAAGCCGGCCTCGAGAAAGAAGGCCGAGAGCACTTCGTAGCCCATCAGCGGCCCGACGACCGGCCCCGCCTTGTCGGAAAAGACGCTCCAGTTGGTGCCGAACTGGTAGGTCATGACGATGCCCGACACGACTCCCATGCCGAAGGTCAGGGCGAAGATCTTCAGCCAGTAGCGAAAGCCGTCGATGTAACGGTCGTCACCCGTCCAGAGCCAGAGACCTTCGAGTACCGCCAGATACGAAGCGAGCCCGATGGTGAAGGCGGGAAAGACGATGTGCACGCCGATCGTGAAGGCGAATTGCAGGCGGGCCAGCAGCACCGCGTCGAGCGCGTCCATCGATCCGTCCTCTCGTCTGCCGGCGCCCGTCCCCGGGCCGGCGGGTCTCCGCATGGGAGGATGGGATGGGAGCGACGAAGGACAAGGGTCGGCATCGCCCGGTGCGCCGGATCGCCGCGCCCGGCTTCAGGCCCAGACGATGATGCCGAGCGCCAGCGCGCGGTCGATCAGCCAGAGCAGCCCGGCACCGCAGGCCGCGATCGAGCCGGCACGCAGCAGCAGGCTCGAGCGTGGCGGTCTCAGGCTCCAGACCAGCAGGGGCAGCCAGAGCAGCGCCGCCACGGCGATCTGGCCCGCTTCGATGCCGAGATTGAAACCGGCGAAGGCGGGCCAGAAGCCGCCGGCCGGCAGTCCCAGCGGCAGCAGAACCGCGGCGAAGCCCAGCCCGTGGATCAGGCCGAAGCCGAAGGCGAGCTGCCAGCGCTTTGCCGGCAGGAACCGCCACAGATTGTCGAGTGCGGTGAGCACGATGGTGGCGGCGATGGCGCTCTCGACCAGTCGCCCGGGCAGACTGACGACACCGGTGATCGCCAGCAGCAGCGCGATCGCGTGCGCGACCGTGAACGCCGTGACGATGGTGCCGAAGGTCCAGACGCGCTTGCGCAGAGGTTCGCTCGTGGCGGTCAGCAGCGGCAGCAGCAGCACGGCCAGGAACAGGAGATGATCCGGCCCGATCAGGAGGTGCTCGACGCCATAGGCGAAGTAGGTCGCGAATCCACCGGCCGCAACCGTGTCCGGCTCGAAGGTGAAGAGGTGATCGTCCGGTCCGGCGACGCGGGTCGCGGATGCGCTCTCTCGGGTGAGGGCGAGCAGGCCCCGATGCGTCGGATCCTGGTCGAAGAAGAAACGATAGTCGACGGATAGGGCGCCTTCGCCGGCACAGGTGGCGACGAGCGGCACGACGAGCCAGGCGCCGTCGTCGCGGCGGTCGACCATCGGCTCGTTCAGGTTCGTCGTGCAAGCCGCGTCGGCACGGCGCAGGATCAGGCGCTCGGCGACGAGGGCGGCGAGGGCCGGGCGGGCATTCTCGATCTCGCCCCAGAGAATGCGGCGATCGCCGTCCTGGTCGAGCAGCACCGCGCTCGCGAGGTCGCGCACGGCGAATTCGAGCGTGCCTTCGACGTCCGTTCCGTCGGTCGACAGCCGCAGATAGCCGGTCGAGGGCGTGTGCGCTTCGACCGGTGCGGCGAGTGCGAGCCAGATCGTCAGCGCCGCGGCGAGCGGGGCGAGGCGAGTGCGGAGAGACGAGCGCGCAAAGCTGCTCACGTCGCCGCCTCGCGCCAGCGCGCCCGCAGCGGCGTCAGGGTCGCGTCGTCGACACGATGCGCATCGAGCCACTCGATGACCGGTGTCGCCGCTTCGGGGCGGCCGGCCGCGAGCGCCGCATGCAGCACCAGTGCCGCATCGTCGCTTTGTTTCTGCACCTGCCAGTTGCGCAGCGCCAGATCGAGGGCCAGCGCCGGATCCTCCTCGAATCGCAGGGCGTAGAGTGCCTCGTCGCGCAGATGGACGGTGTCGCCGCGCTGGCGCAGCAGGGTGAAGTGACGCTCGAGCCAGTCCTTCAGTTCGCCCTGCCTCGAACCGTCCAGGGCAGCCTCGGCCATCGCCGCGCGCAACACCAGGGCCGCCACACCGCCCGGATCGTCGAGCAGCGCGGCCACTTCGGCATGCCGTCCCAGGCTCACCAGCAGATCGGCCAGGCGCGTTCGCGTGGCGATGTCGCGCGGCTGCAACTCGAGTGCCGCGCGATAGTGTCGTTCGGCAGAGACCACGTCACCGGCGCGTGCGGCAACGTCACCGGTGACGGCCTCGACATACGCCCGCTCGGCGTCGCTCGGCACTGCGCCCGAACGGTCCGCGGCCAGCCCCGCCTCCAATTGTGCCAGATGCCACGCGGCGCCGCCCTGCAGGCTCTGGACGTCGGCGAGGCAGGCCTGGGCGAGCAGGCCCGGATGGATGCGGGCGAGGCGCACGCAGGCGCTCTCCGCTTCTTCGAGGGCCCCGGTGATCGTCAGCACCGTCGCCAGCTCCAGTTGCGCCTGCACCATCTCGGGCCGTTGCGCCAGCACCTGCTCGAGGTCGCGCCGCGCCTTGTCGAACGCGTGTCCGGCGCGGGCCACGCGGCTGCGCACCAGCGCCAGTCGCACCGGCGGATCCTCGACGTTCCACCAGGGCTCGAGCGCGCCGCGTGCACGGCCGGCATAGCGCGGATCACCGGTGAGTGCCGTGAGCTCCAGCAGGCTCTGCGCCCGCTCCAACTCGAGATCGAGGGTCTCGTCGGCGGGACCGGATGACGATCCCGGGCCGGTGGCCGGTCCGATGAAGCCGGCCGGCAGCGTCTCGATCAGCTCGTCCGCCCGCTCGGGCCGGTAGGGTTCGGCACGGGCCGGCAGCCAGATCGCCGACAGGATCGACGCCGCCAGCAGCATCGATCCCGCCCGGCGGGCGGAGGCACGCGCGCTCGGGCCGGCGGACGGCTGGACCAAGGATGGCGCTCCCGCTGCGTCGCCGGCCGATCAGTTCGCCTGCTGCGGCGGCGCCAGATAGGGGAAGGTCGACGGGAACGGCACGTCGTTGGCGTCGACTTCGTCGCCCGTGGGCGTGTTGAACACCAGCGTCAGGAGAGTGTCGACGACGTCGTCGGCCGGCCGGCGTCCGTTGGGAAAGCCCTGCGGCTGGGTCAGATCGAGCTTGAGCGTGTCCGGCACCGCAACGGAAGCCAGGATCGCGATGTTCTCGTCCGAGGTGCCCAGCGATTTGAGGGCGGAGACGATGGTCGGCGCCCAGCGGCGCGCATCGGATCGCGGGTTGGACTGATTGAACGCGTCGCGCTGGGCGGCCGGGATGAAGGCCGTGGCGACGGCCGGGTTGCCGACGCGGTCGAACTGCACCAAGCGGCGGCCGGAAAGATGCTGGCTCAAGCCGCTCTTGTCGTCGCGCGAGACGTTGACCGAGGTGAAGCCTTCGATCTGGATCTTCTTCGACGAGCCGGCGATCAGCGAGGCCGGCAGTTCGATCACGATCGACGAGACGTTGAAGCCGGCGAAGCTGTCTTCGCCGCGAAAGCCGCCGGTGCCGGCGAGTGCACGCGAGAAGCCTACGCCGTCGAAGAAGAACGGGTCGTCGGTCAGCCCGGCGAAGATCTTGATCCGGTTGTCGGGCGAGCTGTTGATGATCGGCTCGTTGGGCCCGCTGGGGCGCACCGTGCCCGGCGTGGTCGTGCCGACGATCTTGCGGCCGCCCGGAAGAAAGGCCGTGAAGGTCTGCGAGCCGTTGGCCACCGGCGTGAAGAAGAGGTCGACATAGCGGTCGAACACGACGTCGCCGTTGACGTCGGCAGCGATCCTGTATCGGGTGTTCGGCGAAAAGGCGTACGTGCCGGCGAAATCCGGATCGGCGACCGGATTGACCGTCATGATCAGTACGACGTTACCGGGTGTCGTGGGCGAGACGAAGGCGTAGATGTCGTTGATGTCCGAAGCCGGACGGAGATCGACCGCCGGTGCCTCGCGATGATCGGCCGAACGGCCGACCTGAGGGGTGAATGACAACGCTCCGGCCAGAGCGAGTCCCGCCAGAGCCGGCATCGTCCACGTGCGCATCGGTGCGAACCTCCCCGTTCCGTTCGATCGCGTGACGATAGCGACGGATCGACGCGGTGCCCAGAGCAATTCGAGCGCGCGCCCGGTTCGGGCGACGTATCCGCGTGCGGAGGTGCGCCACAATGGCGCAGATACCACAGTGCGCGTCGATGCGAGGCCGACGCGGCGGCCGATGCGAGCGGCCGGAACGCGCCGCCGCTCAGGCGAAAATCTGCTCGATCAGCAACTCCGCCTCGCTGACGCCGGGGCCGCCCTCGAGAGCGAAGACCGTGCCGGCCTCTGCGAGACCGGGTACGCCGCCTCCGGCTGCCGCGGGCAGATCGTTGAGCACGTAGCCGCGGCCCCAGACCGTCTCGATGTTGTGGGCATCGGTCGTCATCGCCGCGATCTTCTTGCGCAGCTTGCAGATGAAAACGTCGATGATCTTCTGCTCCGGCTCGTCGCGCCCGCCATAGAGATGATCGAGAAAGGCCTCCTTGGTCAGCGGCTGGCCCTTGCGCAGCGCCAGCAGCTCGAGAATGCCGTATTCCTTGGCGGTGATCTTCAGGCTCCGGCCGTCGATGTCGACCGAACGGGTCGCAAGGTCGATCGTCATGCGCCCCAAGAGGATGCGCGAGGCGGCATAGCCCCGCGTCCGGCGCACCACCGCCTGGATGTGCGCCCGCAGTTCGTCGCGATCGAAGGGCTTGGCCAGATAGCCGTCGGCGCCGGCCAGCAGCACGCGCACCTTCTCGTCGCGCCGTGCATCGGCCGAGACGACGATTACCGGCGTGTCGATGCGAGCGTTGCGCAAACGGCGGATCAGCGTCGCACCGTCCATGTCCGGCAGGCCCAGATCGACGGTGACGACGTCGAAATCGTAGATCTTGGCGAGCTCGAGCGCGTCCTCGCCCGTGTCGCTGCATTCGACGACGATGCCCTCGGCGACGAGCGCATATTCCAGCAGACGCGTGGAGACGGGATCGTCTTCAACCACGAGTGCGCGCATGTTCGACCTCGCAAGTGACGGTTTCGCCCTAAATCAACTAAAAGGAGAAAAATGGCAAGCTTTTCCGTCCGTACGTCGCGGCGGTGCCACGGTCCCGCAGATCAGCGATCGAGGGTGCGCCGCAATTCCTCGAGCCAGTGCATGGCGCACACACCGTCCTCGATGGTCGGTGCGCTCGAAGGGCGGCCGGCCAAGGCTTCGAGGACGTCGCTCAGGAGCGCGCCGTAGCCCTTGGGATCCTCGGCTGCGGCGGCGGTGAAGTTGGGCTTCCAGGTGAGCGCATCGTGCGCCGGGTCGAGCACCGCATCCAGCGCTTCGGCCTTGAGCGGCGGATCGCGACGCCAGGTCACCTCGATCACGTCGTCGATCTCGAGCCGCTGATGGTCGCCCGTGATCTCCAGCCGCTCGACCGGCCCGCCCCGGCTCTGCACCGTGCCCATCTCGATGGTGGCGATGGCGCCGCAGGCGAAATCGAGGCCCATGTGAAAGAGCAGCCGGCCCGGGCCGTTCTCGACCATGCGGGCGCTCAGGCCGCGGATGGGCGAGGCGAAGAAGGCCGGCAGATCGAGATAGTGCACGCAGTGGTGCAGGAAGAAGCCCGTATGGTCGACGTCGCCGGCAAAATAGCCGGGTGCCGTCATGTAGCGCCCGGTGATCGCCAGCACCCGGCCGAAGTCGCCTGAGGCGATGACGTTACGCGCGATGCGGTTGCCCACCGCGTAGCGCTTCATGAAGCCGATCAGCAGCGGCTTGCCCGCGCGCTCGGCCGCCCGCATGAGGCGCTGAGCATCGGCGCAGGTGGCACCCGGCGGTTTTTCCATGAAGATCGGCAGCCCGCGCTCGAGCGCGGCCGCACCGAAGGCCGCGTGCTGCACCGGCCCGACCGCCATGCCGATCGCATCCAGCCCCGCATGGCCGATCAGATCGCGCGCGTCGGCGTAGATGGCCCTCACACCGTAACGCCGTGCGGTGCGCTCGAGGTTCGGGGCGTCGACGTCGCACAGGGCTTCGATGGTGACGTCACGTGCCGCCAGTTGCGGCAGCAGCATGGCGCTCGCGTGACGGCCGCAGCCGATCCAGCCGATTTTCATCGACGATAGGCCGCGAGCGCGCGATGCGCCCGGATGAAGGCCGCCGCGGTAGCAAGCTTCGTGTCCTCGTCCTCGTTCGGCGGACGCCATTGGGCGATCGGCACCCCGAACCGGTCGTCGTCGCGCCGGAACGGCTCGAGCGAGATCGGCCCCTCGTAACCCACTTCGTGCAGCGCGCGGAAGACCGCCACCCAGTCGGTGGACCCGGTGCCGGGAAAGCCGCGGTGGTTCTCGTTCGCCTGAAAATGCACGAGATGCGGTCCGGCATCGCGGATGGCCTCGGCGATCGACGCCTCCTCCATGTGCATGTGGAAGGTATCGAGCATCAGCCCGACTGCCTGGTGGTCGAGGGCGCTCATCAACTCCAGACCCTGCGCTACCGTGCACAGCACGTCGCTCTCGAACCGGTTGAGCGGCTCGACCGCGAGCCGCACGCCGGCGGCCCTTGCGTAATCGCCGGCAGCCGCGAGACCCTCGATGCAGCGATCGAACCGGGCCCGGCGCTCGTCTTCGACGACCGGTGCGGGCGCGCGGCCGGCGAAGACGAGCGGATTGCCGGTGAGCGGGCCGCCGACGATCGTGGCACCGAGAGCCACCGCCCGGTCGACCGCGAAGCGGATATAATCGAGACCCTCTTGCCGGGCTTCGGCATCGGCACTCGCCAGATTGCGCGTGAGGCTCACGCGTGCCGCCAGCACGACGCCGAGGCCGGCATCGTCGAGCGCGCGTCGTGCGGCCGGGGCGTCGAGCTCGCCCTCTTCGGGCACCAGCAGCTCGACGAAGTCGAAGCCGCAGCGCTTCATCCGTGCGAAGAGCGGCAGATGCGCGTCGGTGAAGGGGCGCACATACTGCATGGAGATGATGCCGATCGCGTTCATCGCCGGTTCGCCCTTCCCGTCGTCCTGGTCCGCATTCAGATTTCCCCGAGCAGCCATTCGTCGATCAGGAACCGGGCGATGCTGTCGGTATTGGGCAGCTGCACCGGCCGGCGGTCGGGATCGAGAAGTTCCTCGCGACTGAACCAGCGGGCGTCCTCCATCTCCTCCGGGTCGATGGTCAGCGGGCGCATCTTCGCTCTGGCCTGAAAACCGAGCATCAGCGATTGCGGGAAGGGCCAGGGTTGCGACGAGCGGTAGCGCAGATCGTCGATCGTAATGCCGACCTCCTCCTCGACCTCCCGGGCCACGGTCTGCTCGATCGATTCGCCCGGCTCGACGAAGCCGGCCAGCGTCGAGTAGATGCCGGGCGGAATGCGGTGCGAGCGGCCGAGCAGGCAATGATCGCCGTCGCTGACCAGAACGATCACCGCCGGATCGGTGCGCGGAAAGCTGTCCAGGCCGCAATGGTCGCAGTGGCGCGCATGACCGCCGTCGATCGGCCGGGTGCGCGTGCCGCAATTGCCGCAAAAGATGTGGCGGCGGCGCCAGTGCATCATGGCCCGCGCATAGGCCGCGAGCCCGGCATCGGTGCCGCCCAGCACCGAGCCGACGCTGCGCACCTCGAGATAGTCGAGATGGCCCCGATCGAGATCGGGCGCCTCGATCGTGAAGAAGGCCCGGCCGTCGATCACGCCCAGAAACAACGGCTCGCTGTCGGCGGCACCGGCCAGGTCCCGCGGGTGACGCCAGCCCAGGCGCGGCTTCTCGCCCTGCGTGTCGACGAGCACCTTGAGGCCGTGCATCGGCAGGATGCGGGTCGTCTCGTCGGCCAGCGCCTGGGCCAGCCAGTGCGGATCGCGTCGCCGCATCGCCGCGCGATCGAGGCCGATCGAGCAGTAGAGATGCGGCGGCGGATTGGCGGCGCGGCTCATCGGCGACCTCCCTCACGACGTTCGGCGCTTCTGCGCCAAGCTGCCGTCTCGTGCAAGCACGGCACCGGTCTTCGTCCATGCGTGCACACGCCTCTTGCGGAGCGGGCCCCGAGCCTCGATATAGGCGCGTGGAAGGTTGGTCGTGGACGGAGCGCTCGCCAACCCGGTCAGGTCCGGAAGGAAGCAGCCGTAACGGGGTCTGTTTCGGGTCGCGCGCCAGCCTTCCGCCCGTATCCCGTCGATCGCGGCCGGGTTTCGCGGGCCGACCGCCCGAGCCCGTTCGAGCGGGCCGCTCCTCGATCCGGACCGCTCCTCGATCCGGAACGGTGACGGGCCCGACCGATCCGGAGTCCGATGGACCTTCTCTCCGATCAAGCCGCACCCTATCGGGTACTCGCACGCACCTACAGGCCGACCCGGCTCAAGGAGCTGATCGGTCAGGACGTGCTGGTGCGATCCCTGACCAACGCCATCGGCTCCGGCCGTATCGCGCACGCCTTCCTGCTGACCGGCATTCGCGGCGTGGGCAAGACCACGACGGCGCGCATCATCGCCCGCTCGCTCAACTGCACCGGGCCGGACGGCGAGGGCGGCCCCACCGTCGATCCGTGCGGCGAATGTCCGAGCTGCCGGTCCATCACCGCCGACAATGCGATCGACGTCGTCGAGATGGACGCCGCCACCCGCACCGGTATCGACGACATCCGCGAGATCGTCGACGCGGTGCGCTACGCGCCCGCCGCCTCGCGCTACAAGATCTACATCGTCGACGAAGTGCACATGCTCTCCGACAAGGCGTTCAATGGCCTGCTCAAGACGCTCGAGGAGCCGCCGCCGCACGCCAAGTTCGTCTTCGCCACCACCGAAGCGCGCAAGCTGCCGGTCACCGTCCTCTCGCGCTGCCAGCGCTTCGATCTGAAGCGGGTCGAGGCTGCGGTGCTGCAGACGCATCTGGCCTCGATCTGCGACAAGGAGAAGATCGAGGCCGAAGACGAGGCGCTGGCGCTGATCGCCCGTGCCGCCGAGGGATCGGTGCGCGATTCGCTCTCGCTGCTCGATCAGGCGATCGCCCTGGGTGACGGCGGCGTGCGTGCCGGCGACGTCGCCGGCATGCTCGGCCTGGGTGACCGCACGCGCATTTTCGATCTGTTCGAGCATCTGCTCGGCGGCGACGCCGCTGCAGCACTCGACGTCTTCCGCGATCTCTACGACCGCGGTGCGGAGCCTGCCGCCGTCCTGCAGGATCTGCTGGAGGTGGCGCACTGGACGAGCACGCTCAAGATCGACCGGGTTCGTGGCTCGACGATGGCCACCGTCCCGGCTCTGGCCGATCGCGCCCGTGGCCTCGCGGACAAGCTCTCGCTGGCGGTGCTGGCGCGCGCCTGGCAGATGCTGCTCAAGGGCGTCGACGAGGTGCGCCACGCCGCCGATGCCGCAGCCGCGATGGAGATGCTGCTGCTGCGCCTGGCCTGTATCGGCGATCTGCCGACCCCGGGCGAGATGATCCGCCGGTTGCGCGGCACAATGGAGACGGCGGGGCCGGCGCCAGCGAGCGCTTCCGCTCCGGGATCCGCGACCGGCGAGCCGCCTCCGCCGCGGGCGTCCGTTTCCGTCGCGTCCCCCCGTCCGGCCGCGGTGCCGACGCTGGCGGCGAGCGAGCGGGTGGTCGAGCCGGATCCGGTGTTGCCGCCGACGTTCGAGGCTCTGGTCGCCTTGCTGCAGCAGCAGGGCGAACGGCCGCTGGCGGCATTTCTCGTTCAAGGGGCGCGTCTGCGTCTCTATGCGCCGCCGCGGCTGGAGCTGCAGCTCGACCCGGGCCTGCCCGAGCACGTGCCGAACCGTCTCAAGAGTGCCTTGCGGCGGATCACGGCGAGTGCCTGGGAGGTGGTCTGCGTCGATGCGGCCATCGCCGAGGGCGAGCGCGCGGTGGATGATGCCCGGCCGGCGACGCTGGCCGAGCAGGCGCGTGACGCGCGTGCCCGTTTGCTTGCCGAAACCGCGGCCACGGCGGAGGTCGAGGCCGCCATGAAGCTGTTTCCCGGCGCCGAACTCGTCGATGCGCGACGCCGCGGCGACTGATCCAGGACCAACGGACGGACGAGGACGCGATGAAGAACCTGTCGGGTATGCTCAAGCAGGCGCAAAAGCTGCAGGAGCAGATGCAGGAGATGCAGGCCAAGCTGGCCGAGACCGAGATGGAGGGCCAGGCCGGCGGCGGCATGGTGACGGTCACCATGAACGGCAAGCACGAGATGCGCCGGGTGGCGATCGACCCGGCGCTCGTCGATCCGAACGACGTCGAGACGCTCGAGGACCTGATCGTCGCCGCCGCCAATGCCGCGCGGTCGCGGGTGGAAGAGCACGTGCAGACCGAGATGAGCAAACTCACCGGCGGGCTGCCTCTGCCGCCCGGCATGAAGTTGCCGTTCTGAGCGGACGGGACGCCGCTTGGCCGCCCCCGAGATCGAGCGCCTGATCAAGCTCATCGGACGCCTGCCGGGGCTCGGCCCGCGCTCCGCCCGGCGCGCCGCCCTGAGCCTGATGAAGCATCGCGAGAGCCTGATGCGCCCCTTGCTCGAAGTGCTCGAGGCGTGCCGCGACAAGGTGGCGCCGTGCCGTCGTTGCGGCAATCTCGACACCAGCGACCCCTGTGCCGTCTGCACCGATCCGCAGAGGGTGAAGAGCGTCGTCTGCGTCGTCCAGGAGGTCGAGGATCTGTGGGCGATGGAACGCAGCAGCGCCTATCGCGGACAGTTCCATGTTCTGGGCGGCACGCTCTCGGCCCTCGACGGCCGCGGGCCGGACAATCTGGCCATCGGGTCGCTGCTGGCGCGGGTCGAGGCGGGCGGCATCGAGGAGGTGATCCTGGCGCTCGGTGCCACGGTCGACGGGCAGACCACGGCGCATTATCTGGCGGAGCGTCTGCGGCCGTTCGCTTGCAGCATCACCCGTCTGGCGCACGGCCTGCCGCTCGGCGGCGAGCTCAACTATCTCGATCAGGGCACGCTCGATGCGGCCCTGCAGGCGCGTGCGCGGCTGGACTGACCTGCCGGCGAGCATACGGGGGGGATGATCGACCCGCCCGTCGGTCGCCTTGACATCCGTCGGCTCGCCCTGATCTAGAGGAAGCGTCGATCGATCACCGTGTGTCCGTACCCGCCCGAAGAAAAGAGCCTCGCCGCGACCATGACCCGTCTCGCCATTCTCGAAGTGCCGCATCCGCTGCTCAAGAAGCCGGCGGCGAGGGTCGAGACCGTCGATGCGGCTCTGCTCCGGCAAATGGACGACATGCTGGAGACCATGTACGACGCGCCCGGCATCGGGCTGGCGGCACCGCAGATCGGCCGATCGGAGCGGGTGGTGGTGGTCGACGTCTCCGAGGACAAGGACGAGCCCCTGCGGCTGATCAATCCCGAGATCGTCTGGCGGTCCGACGGGCGGACGATCGCCGAGGAAGGATGTCTGAGCCTGCCGAAGATCTTCGCCGACATCGAACGGGCTTCGGCCGTGCGCGTGGCCTATCGCGATCAGGACTGGAAGGAGCGAACGATCGAGGCCGAGGATATTCTGGCCCGCTGTCTGCAGCACGAGATCGACCATCTNNGACCATCTGAACGGCGTGCTCTTCACCGACCATCTCTCCGCCCTCAAACGCAACATGCTGTTGCGCAAGCTCGCCAAGCAACGCAAGGTCTCCGCCTGATCTGTTTGGGGGCCAAAGGGTGTGAGGCATGGGCGGGTGAGGGGCGTGCATCGGCGACGGAGCGAGTGACATGCGCCTGCGGGTCGCTTTTTTGGGCTCGAGCGCGTTCGCGGTGCCGGCGCTCGAGGCGCTGATCGCCTGCGGCGTCGACGTGCCGGCCGTCTACACCCGGCCGCCGCGCCCGGCCGACCGCGCGCACAAGATCAAGCGCACGCCGGTGCATGAGACTGCGGAATTGCGAGGGCTCGAGGTGCGCGCGCCGGTCGGCCTGCGCGATGCGGCGGAACAAGCGCGCTTCGCCGAACTCGATCTCGATCTGGCCCTGGTCGCATCCTACGGCCTGCTGTTGCCCGAGCCGATCCTGCACGCCCCGCGCCACGGCTGCGTCAACATCCACGCCTCGCTGTTGCCGCGCTGGCGGGGCGCGTCGCCGATCCAGCAGGCGATCATGGCCGGCGACGACCTGACCGGGGTGAGCTTCTTTCAGATGGAAAAGGGGCTCGATACCGGGCCGGTGCTGCTCGAGCGGGCGACGCCGATCGGCAGCGACGAAACGGCGGGCGAACTGCACGACCGGCTGGCGCTGGTCGCCGCAGACCTGGTGCCCGAGTTTCTGGGCGCGCTCGCCGCACACACGCTGGTTCGCCAGCAGCAGGACGATGCCGGCGTGACCTACGCGCCCAAGATCGGCAAGGACGACGCCCGCATCGACTGGCGGCGCCCGGCCGACGAGATCGAGCGGCGGGTGCGTGCCTTCGAACCGCAGCCCGGTGCCTGGACCCTGGTCGAGGGCAAGCGCCTGCGCGTTCGGGCGGCGCACGTGGTCGAAGGGTTGGAACACCAGGGCGCCGCGCCCGGCACCGTCGTGGCGATGCCGCTGGTGGTCGCGTGCGGCGCCCATGCGCTGGCTCTGGATCGGGTCCAACGCGAGGGTCGCAAGCCGATGGCGGCGGATGAGCTGCAGCGCGGCACGCCGATTCCCTTGGGCGGTCGCCTCGACGTCGCGACGGACGGCGCCTGAACCGTACGGGTTCGACCGGGGAGGGGCCCGTGCCGCGCTTCAGGCTGGAGGTCGAATTCGACGGTACCGGTTTCGTCGGCTGGCAGCGGCAGGCGGCCGGGCGGTCGGTTCAGGGTGCGCTCGAAGAGGCGTTCGAGTCGCTGGTCGGTGTCGCTGTGGCGGTGCACGGCGCCGGGCGCACCGATGCCGGGGTGCACGCCCTCTCGATGACCGCGCATGCCGATCTGCCGCCCGGGGCGCGGATACTGCCCCCCGACCGGCTGCAGAGCGGGCTCAACCATTTCCTGCGGCCGGAGCCGATCGCGGTCCTCGCCGTCGCCCGCGCGGCTGACGATTTTCACGCCCGTTTTTCGGCGACCGCGCGGCACTATCGCTACGTCGTTCTCAATCGCAGGGCACCGCCGGTGCTCGACGCCGGGCGGGTCTGGCACGTGAGCCGGGCGATCGACGCCGGAGTGATGGCCGACGAAGCACGGGCCCTGCTCGGCCGGCACGATTTTACCAGCTTTCGCAGCACCGAATGCCAGGCGGCATCGGCGATCAAGACGCTCGATCGTCTGACCGTTCGGCGCGAGGGCGCGACGATCGTCGTCGAGGCTTCCGCACGGTCGTTTCTGCACCATCAGGTGCGCAACATGGTGGGCACGCTCGTGCTGGTCGGCGAGGGCCGACGGCCGCGCGGCTTCGCGGCCGAAGCGCTCGCCGCCCGCGATCGCGTCGCCGCCGGTCCGACGGCACCCGCCCGCGGGCTCTATTTCGTTCGTGCAATTTATGCGTGATGCGGCACCGTCGGAGACCGGCCCTCGCGCGGGCGACGCGCATAGGTGGCGATGACGACGAGGCCGAACGCCGTGCACAGGACGAACCAGCCGACCGCGGCCGGTCCGCCGGCAGGCGAGTGCAGAGCGATCAGGAGCGCCGTCGCGAGCAGGCCGCCCAGGGGCCAGTGGACCGATGGCGGCTTCCCTCGTGCCTCCATCACCAGCACGGTACCGTTGCCGACGAGGTGCAAGACCGCCAGTGGCCACCAGTCCTGGCGGAAAGCCGGATCGAGCAGCGTGCCGCCGAAGCCGATCAGGTTGCCTAGGAGCATGGGATGGGCGGTGACCGAGTAGGGGAAGCGCGTGACATGGACGGGCGGCAGGGCGTCGAGCTCGAAGCCGTAATAGGTACGCTTCGAGCCCAGCGCCATGACCGCCGATGCGTTGAGCGCGAAGCCGCATGCGACGACCACGAGCGAGAGAAGGCTCGACAGGCCGGGCAGATAAACGAGCGCCAGCACGGTCAGCGCCACGCTTCGGGTCACCATGGCATCGAGGCGGAACCGCTCGACCGACACCGCGCGAAAGGCGAAGGCCGCCACATAGATGAGGTAGTTCCAGAAACTCAGCGCATAGACCCAGATGCCGCCGTCGCCGTCCGGCCACGAGAGCGCCGCGACAGCGAAGAGGAAGGCGCCACCGGCAAGAAGGACCGCCCGTTCGGTGACGAAGGAAGGGGTGGAGGTGATGCGACGCGGTGAAGCCATCGATTTCAGCCCAGAACGAGGCGGCTGACGGTCTGCTCGACGATGACGTTGAGGGTCACGAAGCCCAGCGCCACGAGGCCCGTGGTGAGCAATGCCGCCTTGATGACGAACCACTGCACATAGAGCGCGCCCACCAGCGCCATCAACAGCAGGGAGCGATCGATCGGCGGCGGGACGACGAGCGAGGCCACGAGGGCCGCAACGAAGATCGCCGTCAGCCACACCGAGACCCAGTTGTGGGCGACGACGAGCGGCACGTAGCGGCCGCCGAGATCGAAAAAGCGGGTGAGAACGAGGCTGATCAGGGGAAAGATGATCCAGCCCATGAGATAGAAGATGAAGGCGCCGACGAGGTCACCGCCGTCGCGTGCGGAGGCTTCGCTCCGCGCGCTGTCGATCCACAGCATCAGGATGTAGGCCGGCAGGGTCAGCACCGCGGCGAAGAACGATTTCCAGAAACCCTCGACGCTCAGATCGAAGCGTTCGATCGACGCCGCCCGGAGCCGGACGAGATCGAAGGCCGCATCGAGCGCGCGCAGGATCTCCGAACGTGTCATCGCCGCCGGCCCCTCACGGCGACGGGCGAAGGAAGCGGTCGAGAAAGGCCTCGTAGATCGCCGTCAGGCCCTCGATGTCCCGCACCGCGACCCGCTCGTCGCTCTGATGCATGGTGGCGCCGACGATGCCGAATTCGACCACGGGGCAATGGCGGCTCACGAAGCGCGCATCCGACGTTCCGCCCGACGTCGAGAAGACGGGCCGGCGGCCGGTCACGCTCTCGACCGCTTCGGCCAATAACTCGGTCAGGCGGCCGGGCGTCGTGAGGAAGGGATCGGCATTGCCCTCGAACAGAAGTGCGAACTCGCTCGCCACACCGGCACAGCGTCGGCGGATGAGCGCCTCGAGCGAGGTCCGATCGTGCTCGTCGTTGAAGCGGATGTTGAACACCGCCTTCGCCTCGCCGGGCACCACGTTGGTCGCCGGATTGCCGATGTCGATCGTCGCCACCTGCAGCGTCGAAGGCTCGAAGCGCTCGTTGCCGGCATCCAGCGGCTCGTCGATCAGCGCTCGCAGCATCGCCACGAGCTTGTGCGCGGCGTTGTCGGCGCGAGCCGGATAGGCGGTGTGGCCCTGCCGTCCGCGCACGGTCAGGCGACCGGTCAGAGACCCGCGCCGGCCGATCTTGGCCATTTCGCCGAGCACCGCGGGGCAGGTGGGCTCGCCGACGATGCAGCCGTCGAACACGAGCCCCTGATCGCGCGCCCAATCCAGCACGCGCACGGTGCCGTCGATTGCCGGACCTTCCTCGTCGCCGGTGATCAGAAGGCTGATCGTGCCGCCCCGGGCGCCGCCTGCGCGATGACGGGCCACCGCGGCGACGAAGGCGGCGATGCCGCTCTTCATGTCGGCGGCGCCCCGGCCGATCAACTGCCCGTCCACCGTCACGGCGGCGAAGGGATCGACGCTCCAGGAGGAGGAGTCGCCCGGCGGGACGACGTCGGTATGGCCGGCGAAGAGCAGATGCGGGGCGCCGCGGCCGATCGTGGCGAAGAGATTCGGCACGTCGTTGAACGGCAGGTGATGGACCTCGAAGCCGAGATCCGACAGAACGTCGCCCAGCAGCACCTGAGCGCCCGCATCCGCCGGTGTCACGCTCGGGCAGCGGATCAGCTCGGCGGTCAGCGTCACCGGATCGATCGCGGGCAAGGTCAATCCCGCAGCAGATCGTTGATCGAGGTTTTCGAGCGGGTCCGTGCGTCGACCTTCTTGACGATCACGGCGCAATAGAGCCCCGGGCCGGGTGTGCCGTTGGGCAGTGGCTTGCCGGGCAGGGTGCCCGACACCACGACGCTGTAGGCCGGTACCCGGCCGACATGCACCTCGCCGGTCGCCCGGTCCACGATCTTGGTCGAGGCGCCGATATAGACGCCCATGCCGAGCACGGCGCCTTCTTCGACGACCACGCCTTCGACCACTTCCGAGCGCGCGCCGATGAAACAATGATCCTCGATGATCACCGGTCCCGCCTGCAGGGGTTCGAGCACACCGCCGATGCCGACACCGCCCGAAAGATGCACGCCGCGGCCGATCTGTGCACAACTGCCGACGGTGGCCCAGGTGTCGACCATCGTCCCTTCACCGACATGGGCTCCCAGATTGACGAAGGAGGGCATCAGCACGACGCCCTTGGCGATGAAGGCCGAGTGGCGCACGACGCAGCCCGGCACGGCGCGAAAGCCGGCGGTGCGGAACCGCTCCGTGTCCCAGCCTACGAACTTGGAGGGCACCTTGTCCCACCACACCGCGCCGCCGGGTCCGCCCTCGATCACCGCCATGTCGTTCAGCCGGAACGACAGCAGCACCGCCTTCTTGGCCCAGGCGTTGACCTTCCAGCCCGAAGCGCTCTTCTCGGCCACCCGCAGCGCGCCCGAGTCGAGCGCGTCCAGCGTCGCTTCCACCGCCTCGCGCACCGCGCCCGCGGTCTGCGGACCGATTCCGTCGCGCGCCTCGAACGCCTCGTCGATCACCGCCTCGAGCCGTGCCCTGTCCATCTCGTCCCGCTCCTCTGCCAAGCGGGCGAAACCCTACCGCCCGGCCATCGGCTGTCAATCGGCCTGCGGCCGTGCCGGGCCCGGCGCCGCGGCGGCAGCTTGCCCGCGGGAGCGTCAGGCCATAGCCTGACCGCCATTCTCATCTGCCGGGAAACAAGAGCATGGTACCCGAGAGCTTCGTCGAAGAGGTGCAGGCCGTCCTCGGTGCGCAGGGGATCGTGCAAGAGCCGGCCGAACGCGAGCGTTTCCTCGTCGATTTCTGGAAGCAGAATCGCGGCGAGAGCGATCTGATCCTGCGTCCGGCATTGAGCGAAGAGGTCGCCGCCGTCGTGCGGGCGGCAGGCCGGCACGACGTGCCGCTCGTGCCGCAGTCGGGCAATACCGGTCTGGTTTGCGGCGGCATTCCCGACCGCAGCGGGCGTCAGGTGGTGGTCAGTCTCGAGCGGATGACGCGGATTCGCGAGGTCGATCCGGCCGGCGACTACCTCACCGTCGAGGCCGGTTGCGTGCTCGAGGACATCCAGAACGAGGCCGAGGCGATCGACCGGCTCTTTCCGCTTTCGCTCGGCGCGCAGGGATCGTGCCGCATCGGCGGCAACATCTCGACGAATGCCGGCGGCGTCAACGTGCTGCGCTACGGTATGACGCGGCAACTCGTGATGGGACTCGAGGTGGTGCTGCCCGACGGACGGATCTGGGACGGGCTGCGGGCGCTCAAGAAGGACAATACCGGCTACGACCTCAAGCAGCTCTTCATCGGCGCCGAAGGCACGCTCGGCATCGTCACCGCTGCGGTGCTGCGGCTCTTTCCCCGCCCGCGCGAGACGCAGACGCTGTGGCTGGCGATCGAGCGGCCGGCGGTCGCGGTCGAGTTGTTGAATCTCTTCCAGACCCATTTCGGCGAATTGATCACCAGCTTCGAGCTGCTGACCGGCTTCGGTGTCGAGGCGGCCTGCACCCATCTGCCCGGCGTGCGCGCGCCGATCGAGAGCCGATCGGACTGGCATCTCCTGATCGAGATCGAGTGGTCGCTCGCGAGCGGTCTCGCAGCCCAGGTCGAGAGGGTCGTCGAGGAGATCTTCGAGCGCGGCCTCGCCCTCGACGGCACCATCGCCCAGAGCGGCGAGCAGCGGAACATGATGTGGCGCATCCGCGAAGGCCAGAGCGAGGCGACGCGTCACATGGGCTACATCATCCGCTCCGACGTCTCGGTTCGCGTATCCGACCTGCCGCGGCTGATCGAGCGGGCCGAGCGGCATTTCGCCGGACGCGCGCCGGGCGTCACGCTCATCCCCTTTGGCCATGTCGGCGACGGTAATCTGCACTTCAACTTCATTGCACCCGAGGACCCGGCGGAGGTGGCGCGCCTCAAGCCGCTGGTGCTGGGCGATCTGGCGGATCTGATCTTCTCGATGGGCGGGTCGTTCTCCGCGGAGCACGGCATCGGCCGCTCCAAGCGCAACGAGTTGCTGGCCCGAAAAAGCGACGTCGAGGTCGATCTGATGCGCCGTCTCAAGGCGGTGCTCGATCCCGACGGCATCCTCAATCCCGGCGCCGTTCTCGAGGCCGAATGACCTGCGACGAACGAAGATCGAGTGGAAGGCGAGCCGAGGTGGCGGGGCGGCGCGGCATCGGCGTCCGCAGGGCCGAAGTCGGGGCGGGGCTGCGCCGGTCGGTACGATGAGGTCGGTGTCGGGTGTTCAGTGCGCCTGCACGCGCGGCAGGGGCGCGGCGGGTTCTTCCACCGTCTCGGCGGGGAGGGCACCCAGTCTCGCGGCGAGACGGGCGCATCCGCGACCGGACGCACTCCAGGCATCGCCCCAAGGCTCACGAAGCGCCACGTGGACCACCTCGTCGCGAGCCCGGGCCGGATCGTGATAAACATAGATGTCGACGGTGCAGCCGGCATAGCTGTAGCGCCAGTACTGGGCGCCATTCTCGCGGCTGGTCAGGGTCGGCCGGCCGAGCAGGGCGACCACGCTGTTCGCCTCCATGCCGATCAGTTGCACGTCGCGGTGCAGATCGGGCGCCGGTGCCCGATGCGCCCGCTGCGTATCGGCCGGCACCATGTATTGGCTGAGATCGACGGGTTTGGGGTCGGCGGCGCAGGCGGAGAGGATGACCGCGGCGACGAGAGCCACCGCGGCATTGCGATACCGGCGACCTCCGCGGGATGACCCGAGCGCCGCCCGCGATGCCGTCCCGGCCATCCCACGTGCGACCCGTTCCGATTGGCGCATCATGTCGGTCCGTGCCTATCTCGAGCTCTTGGCCGTGGTCACATCTGGCCCGCGCCTTCGAGCATCGACACGGAGCCCTGCAACCGGCCGCCGCGCTCGATCTCCAGCTCGCCGTAACGCACGGTGCCCTTGACGCGCCCCGTCGCGCGGATGAGCAGGCGGTTGCGCACCGTCAGCTCGCCCTCGTAGATGCCGCTGATCTCGGCCTCTTCGACCTCGGCCTTGCCTTCGGTGAACCGGCCGGTTTCGGTGATCTCGATCGCCCGCGTCTCGTTGAGCGTGACCTGCACGCTGCCCTCGACGACCAGCCGGTCGCAGGCGGTGATCTCACCCGAAAGGCTGATGCCCTGGCCGACGATCAGCCGCTTGCCCTGTGCGTCGCCCAGCGTGGCCGGCGTGTCGGCGGGCGCTGGCGAGACGATCGTCGCCGACGTCTGGGGCTGTGCGGCCGGTGCCGCACTGTTCGGGCGGGCGGGGATGTCCGGCTGACGGCGCGGCATCTCCGGCTGCGGTTGCGGCTGCGGACGGGCGAAGGTCTGTTCGCCGCCGCTCTCGCCGGGCGTGATCGGGTCATTGTCTTTTCTGCGAAACATTTAGGCTTTCCGGTCAGCGGGTGGTTGTTGGAACTGGTAGAACGGGGAGGTTGGGCACATGCGTTCCAGCCGGGCGAGCAGCGAAGTCTAGCCCGACAAAAGTGAACGGAGGATTAGCCTCCAACCACGAACCAAGTCAAACCATAACACCGGCCACCATGCTACTGCCGAGCGCCCGCGGGTACCATCGATTATTGATGAGCAGCTATGGATGAATTCAACCTGTGGTAGCGATGTGTCATGAGGGCAACACCTAGAATCGGCGCTGCCACGTTGACGAACGGGATCGTCAGCAGGAACGCGATCGGGATGCCCGGGAGCCAAACCCGTGCCCGTGCCCGCCGGCGCAGTTCGGCTGCACTTCGAGCGTTGACACGACGCAGCGCCACCACCGCAAAATATTCGCGCCCCAGCAGGTAGCCGTTGAGCGCCAGATAGACGAGCACGTTCGGTCCGGGCAGGAAATAGAACGGCAGCGCCACGAGGTTGCAGAGCAGCGCCACGCCCATGAAGCGCGCACCTTCCCCAAGCATTTCGCCCAAGGGTTGTTCGCGGGCTGGCGGCAGACCCGGATAGTGGCGGGATTCCACCGCGTCGCAAATCTCGTCAGCGAACAGGCCGAGCGCACCCGTAACCACGATCGGAAACAGCAGCCAAGCGAGAAAGAGGGCGCCGGCGAGCCCACTCAGATCGATGGCCCAGTCGAGCCACGCCCATGGCGTCCACATGGAGCTTCGCAGCAGCAGCCACGCTGCGCCGACCAGCACGACGAGGATCGCCAGCGAGGCGCCGAGCGCCGTCACCAGCTGACCGCGCGAACGCGGATCCTCCAACTGTCCAAGAGCCTTGAAGAGATCGCTGAGCATCGGTCGCCTCGAATCGTTGACCACGCCGCAGATGGCGCCGCGCTACGGCGGGTTCAACGACCAGGGCCGCCGTGCGCCCGCCTGGCTCCTCTCTGGCTGCTTGTCTGCGCAGCACGCTTTCGATAGGTCCGATCCAGCCGATCGACCCTCGCTCTCGCCCTTTTTCCGGAGTGCCGCCATGCGACCCGCCGACGAAGCATCCGATCCCTTCGACGTTCTCGGCATGGGCAACGCCATCGTCGACGTCGTCGCCCATGCCGACGACGCGCTTCTGGCGCGGCTCGACCTGCAAAAGGGCGCGATGACCCTGGTCGACGAGGAACGCTCGGCCTTCCTCTATCGCAACATGCCGCCGGGCCGCGAGGTTTCGGGCGGTTCGTGCGGCAACACCATGGCGGCACTCGCGGCTCTGGGCAGCCGCTGCGCCTATGTCGGACGGGTGCGCGACGACCAGTTGGGCAACGTCTTCGCGCACGACATCCGGGCAGCGGGCGTGAGCTTCGAGTGCCGGCCCAGTGCCGTGGGTCCGGCCACTGCGCGCAGCCTGATCTTCGTCACGCCCGACGCCCAGCGCACCATGCAGACCTATCTGGGTGCCTGCGTCGAGCTCGGGCCGGACGACGTCGATCCGATGCTCGCGGGCCGTGCCTCGATCACCTATCTCGAAGGCTATCTCTGGGACCGCCCCGAGGCGAAGGAGGCGTGTCGCAAGGCGGCCGATCTCTGCCATGCCGCCGGCGGCCGGCTGGCGCTCACCTTGTCCGATGCCTTCTGCGTCGATCGCTGGCGCGCGGAGTTCGTCAATCTGGTCGAGAACGAGGTCGACATCCTGTTCGCCAACGAGAGCGAGATCACCAGCCTCTACGGTGTGAGCGACTTCGACACGGCGCTGCAGGAAGTCCGCCATCACGTCCAGTTCGCGGCCCTGACCCGCGGTGCCAAGGGCTCCGTCGTCGTCCGCGGCGACGAGGTGCACGTGATCGAGGCGGTGCGTCCCACGCGCGTTCTCGACACTACCGGCGCCGGCGATCTCTACGCCGCGGGCTTCCTGCACGCCTTGACCCGCGGTGACGATCTCGCCGCCTGCGGCCGCCTCGCTTCTGTCGCGGCCGGGGCGATCATCGGCCAGTACGGCGCCCGGGCGGAACGGCCGCTCGTGGAGATGATCGCCGAGCTGACCGGGCAGGCTGGCCCGCGATCACCGGCTTGACGGACTGTGATCGCCGCCTAGCATCCGGTCCGTCCGGCTGAGCGTGGTCGTGGGGAGGGTTCGATCGTGCGTTCTTGCAAGCACCCGGCGGAATCGCCCTATGGCCGCGACCTCGATCGTAATCCGGCGAATCATGCGCCGCTGACGCCGCTCAGCTTTCTTTCCCGCGCCGCCGACGTCTATCCCGATCGCACCGCCGTGGTGCACGGTGCGCGGACCATGACCTACCGCACGCTGAACGAGCGCTCGTTGCGGCTCGCCTCGGCGCTCGAGCGTGCCGGCATCGTGCCGGGCGACACCGTGGCGATCATGGCGCCGAACATCCCCGCCATGATCGAGGCGCATCACGGTGTGCCGATGGCCGGCGCCGTACTCAACGCCTTGAACTACCGGCTGGATGCGGCGAGCCTCGCCTTCATCCTCGATCACAGCGACACGAGGATGGTGTTGTGCGACTCCGAATTCGCGCCGGTCATGGCCGAGGCGCTGAACAAGCTCGATCGCACCATCGACGTGGTGGACATCGTCGACGATCCGGCCATGGAGCACCGCATCGGTGAGGTCGACTACGAAACGTTCCTCGAGCGGGGCGACCCGGCCTTTGATCCCCTGTGGCCTGAGGACGAGTGGCAGGCGATCACGCTCAACTACACCTCCGGCACGACCGGCAATCCCAAGGGTGTCGTCTATCATCATCGCGGCGCCCACCTGAACGCCGTCGGTGACATCCTCGTCTGGGAGATGGGGCATTTTCCCGTCTATCTCTGGACGCTGCCGAT
>JAGREO010000097.1 GCA_020446525.1 Geminicoccaceae bacterium
CCCCCGCCAGGAGCACGCCCACCACCGCCTCGTTCATCGCAGCCATCGCCCCATTCTCCGGAGATCGCGAGTTTTCGCCCCGACCCCGTCGGCGAGCGAGCATACAGGTCTGCAACCGCGGAACCCGTCTTCCATGCGAGCCACTATAAGCCGTCATGGCATCCGTTGGCACGACGCATGATATGCGGCATCAATCGAAGTCGAGTCGAACGGTCGAGAGTCGCCGAAACGGGCAAAGGAAAGGACACCATCGCCGGGATGAGAAAACCGCTCGCTTCGCTGGGAATTATCATGGCGGCGTCTTTTGGTGTCGTCGTGCTGCTCTTGGCCGCGCCCGTGCCGGTCTGGCGCACCGGGCGGCTCCCGGTCGCACCACTTGCGCTCGTGCAGAACGGACCGGCGATCGAACGGCCCGATCGTATCTGGATCGATACCGATTCCGCTTGTGGATTGACGAGGCACACCGATCCCGACGATTGCCTCGCGCTGTTGCTGCTCGCGGGTGCCGAGCACATCAAAATCGTGGGCATTTCTAGTGTGTTCGGCAACGCCGACTTGGCCACGACAGACCGGACGGCGCGGGCGCTCGCGGCGAAATTGCGAATCGATGGAGCGAAAATTCCGAAGATTTGGCGCGGCGCACCGGCACCGGGCGTATCGGCGTCTCCAGCGCAATTGGCTCTACAACATGCGCTCGCCCAGGACCCCTTGACGATCGTCGCGCTGGGACCGCTCACGACACTTGCCGCCGCGTTGCACGGTCGTCCCGATCTGCAGGCGAAGGTCGAGCGCGTCGTCGGCGTGATGGGTCGTCGCCCCGGCCACATCTTCCACCCTTCCGAGGGCGATGGAGACGGCATGCTGTGGGGCCACGGACCGATCTTTCGTGATCTGAACTTCGACGAGGATCGCGATGCGGCGGCGGAAGTGATCGGCATGGGATTGCCGTTGTCGCTGATCCCTTACGACGTGGCGCGCAATATCAGCCTGACCGCGAGCGACCTCGACCGCATCGCTCGATCGGGTGCCGCCGGCGCGTGGATCGCTTCCAGTGCCCGCGCTTGGCTCGACTTCTGGCGAGATGATATCGGCCTCGACGGCTTTCATCCGTTCGATCTGTTGGCCGCGGCCTACGTCATTGATCCCGAACGCTTCCATTGCGCCGATGTCGTGGCTTGGGTGGGTCATGACGAGCGGCTGGGCAATTTCTGGCCCTTCGATCCGGTTGCGCTACAGGTCGACCTTCCGGTCTCGAGCCCGCAGAATGCACCCGTCGAATCGCGAGCGATCTATTGCGTCGCGATCGAGCCGACTTTGCACCCTTGGCTCATGGATCGACTGGCCGGCGCGAGCGCACTGAATGAGCAAGGGTGAAACCGAAGGAAAAGCCGGATCATGACTTCCTTGAGGCTTCTGGCGATCGGGCTCATGGCGCTCATCCTCATTCCAAGCGGAGCGCACCTGTTCGAACTTCCCGCCAAAATCGGGCTGGACCGAGAAGCCTATTTCACGGTGCAGGGCATCTATGCGGGCTGGTCATTGTTCGGCGCACCGATCATCGCCGCAATCGGCGTCAATTTCTGGCTCGCCTTCTTGGAGCGGCGAAACCACCCTTCGGCCGCCCGCTGGGCCCTGGTCTCCGCTGCGCTGACGATCCTCAGCCTGATCGTCTTCTTCGGCTGGATCTTCCCGGCCAACGAGGCCACGGACAATTGGACGACACAGCCGGAGGGCTGGGAACTCCTCAGACGGGACTGGGAATTTGGGCATGCCGTCAATGCCGCACTCGTCGCTTGCGCGTTGCTGGCGACGGCCTTGGCGACGGTGCGGCGATCCTGAAGTCGATTTGATCGATTCCAAGCTCGAACCCCGTCCCACGGCAGACGCGCCTTCCGCATCGGGCGTCCTTGCGATACGCTCGTCCCATATCGATCGGGAGGGAACGAAGATCATGACGTTCGGCGCGCTCAAGCAGTTGACGCGTACGCTCGATCTCAGGCTCGGGCACTATGTCGGCGAGTTCGTCACGCCCGGCATCGGCTACATGCTCAAGGAAGCGGGCTGCGAGTACTGCTTTCTCGATACCGAGCACAGCGGCATGGGCTTCGACGTGCTCAATCGGACGTTGCGCTTCATGGAGGCGGCGTCGATGCCGACGATGGTGCGGGTGCCTTCGTCACGTTACGATCACATCGCCCGGGCTCTCGACGTCGGCGCGCAGGGCATCGTCATTCCGATGCTGGGCTCCCTCGAACAGGCCCGCTCGGTCATCGCCTCGATGAAGTACACCCCCGCCGGCAGGCGCGGCGTGGCGCCGGGGCTGGGCAACGACCGCTATCGCATCCGGCCGGTGACCGAGATGCTGCGCGAGAGCAACGAGCAGACCGTGTTCGTGGCCCTGATCGAGACCGCCGAGGGTGTCGCCCAAGTCGACGAGATCGCCGCTCTGCCCGAAATCGACGTGCTGCACGTCGGCCACTTCGACATGAGTTGCTCGCTCGGCATCCCGGGCGCTTTCGACGACCGGCGGTTTCTCGACGCCATGGCCAGGGTGGTGGCGGCCGGCCGCAAGCACGGCAAGGCCCTGGGCCGGATGGTGTCGACGCCGGAAGAAGGCATCGCGATGGCCGCCGAAGGCTGGAACATGATCTGTTACGGCGGCGACGTTTGGCTCTACCAGACGGCGTTGCGTCAGGGACTCGACGCGATCCGCCGCGAGGCGGTGGTCGGTGGCGCCGGGCCGGGCGGCCCGTCGAAGACTCCGAAGGGAAATTGAAGCATGGCGCGGCTGCGCGTGGCCCTGAGCGGCGACTTCAAGCGGGCGGACGGCGAACCCGCCTTTCCGATGTTCGATCTTTCGCCGCTGGAGCGGCATCCGGACGTGGAGCACTTGTTCGTCGACGCGATCGACGACGTGATGCCGGCGGCCGCTCTCGGGGACGTCGACGCGCTGATCCTGCTGGGCCACCGGTTCACGGCCGAGAGCGTGCCGGAGAGCGGCCGGCTGGCGGTCGTCGCGCGTTTCGGCGTCGGGTTCGACACGGTCGACACGAAGGCCTGCACGGCGAACGACATCGCCCTGGTCACCACGCCGGACGGCGTGCGGCGTCCGGTCGCGGTCGCCATCCTGACCTTCATTCTGGCGCTGGCCGGGCGGCTCTTCGTCAAGGACCGGCTGGTGCGCGAGGGACCGGCCGGCTGGGCGCGACGATCGGAGCACATGGGCGACGGACTGATCGGCAAGACGCTGGGTCAGATCGGCATGGGCAATATCGGCTCCGAGATCTTCCGCATCGCCGCCCCGCTCGGCATGCGCTTTCTGGCCCACGACCCTTATGCCGACGGGGCCAGGGCAAAGGAACTCGGCGTCGAACTGGTCGATCTCGAGACGCTCTTCAGGCAGAGCGACTTCCTGTCGGTCTCCTGCCCGCTCACCGACGAGACCCGCCACATCGTCGATGCCCGGCGCCTCGCGCTGATGAAGCCCACCGCTTATCTGATCAACACGTCGCGCGGACCGACCGTCGACCAGAAGGCGCTCTACGAGCACCTGAAGGCCAAGAAGATCGCCGGCGCCGGCCTCGACGTGTTCGACGTCGAGCCGACACCCCAAGGCGAGCCGGTCACCACGCTCGACAACGTCATCCTCGCCCCGCACGCGCTCTGCTGGACCGACGAATGCTTCGCCGGCATCGGTCGCGCCGACGTCGAAGCCGTGCTGGCGGTGCTGCGCGGCGAAATTCCCCGCGGTATCGTCAACCGCGAAATCACCGACCGGCCGGGCTGGCAGGCCAAGCTCGCCGCCTACGGCAAGGCCGCCTGAATACTCCGCTTCGCGAAGCGGCCTGGTGCGGGCGGAAGGGGTCGAACCTCCGACACCGGCGGTGTAAACGCCGTGCTCTACCGCTGAGCTACGCCCGCATCGGCGGCGCCCGGGCGCTGCGGATCGAGGTCCGCGGATCGCGGGTGCGGCGGATGTTAGAGCCTTTCCCGATCCGGTGGAACCACCCGATCGAATCCGCAAATGTGATGCAGCGAGGTGTGCGCGTTTGCGGTCCCACGGGACCGTCGATTGCTCTAGAAGAGCCGTCGGCCGCGGCCGTATCGTCACAGCCTTCGAGGAGCGCCCGTTGAACGCCGGATCGTACAGCAGCGAGATCGTGCCGGTGATCCTGGCGGGCGGGTCCGGGACGCGGCTCTGGCCGGTCAGCCGCACGGCCTTTCCCAAGCATCTCACGGAGCTGATCGGCTCGGGCTCGATGCTGCAGCAGACGGCCCGGCGGCTGGCGGCGCTGGGGCCGCTCTCGCGCCTGGTGACGGTGGCGGCGGCGGGTCAGGCCGTGCTCGTGCGTCGCCAGCTCGAGGAGGTCGATCGGCGGGCCGCGACCCGTGTGATCCTCGAGCCCTGCCCGCGCAACACGGCGGCCGCGGTGGCGCTCGCCGCCCTCGACGTGCGGGCGCGCGAGGGCCGCGAGGCGGTACTCTTCGTCTGCCCCTCGGACCATCTCATCCTCGAGCCCGACGTGCTGATGCGCGCGGTGGCCTCGGGTGCGCCCGCCGCACAGGCCGGCATGATCGTCACCTTCGGCATTGAGCCGTCGCGGCCGGAGACGGGCTACGGCTACATCGCCGCCGGCGCGCCGCTGGCCGCGTTCGACGGTTCGTTCGAAGTCGCCCGCTTCGTCGAGAAGCCGCCGGCGGCGGAGGCGCGAAGGATGGTCGAAGAAGGCGGCCATCTCTGGAACAGCGGCATGTTCCTGATGCGCGCCGACAAGGTGCTGGCCGAGCTCGGGCGTTTCGAGCCGGAGCTGCTCGAGCGCACCCGCACCGCCTTCGAGGCGGCGGCCGGCGGTGCGATCGATCGGGACGCCTTCGCGCGCGTGCCGTCGATGCCGATCGACAAGGCGGTGATGGAGCGTTGTGCGGAGATCGCCGTGGTGCCCTGCGACCCGCGCTGGTCGGACGTCGGCTCCTGGCAGGCGCTCTGGGAGATCATGGACAAGGACGCGGCCTCGAACGCGATCCAGGGCGACGTGCTGCTGGAGAATTCGGGCGGCAACCTGGTCAAGGCCGACGGCCGGCTGGTGGCGCTGGCCGGCGTCCACGATCTGGCGGTGGTCGAGACCGGCGACGCCGTGCTGGTCGCCGACAAACGCGACAGCGAGGCGATCAAGACGCTGGTCGGCCGGCTCGCCGCGGCCGGGCGGCGGGAAGCCGATCTGCACACCCGCGAGCTCCGGCCCTGGGGCAGCTTCACGGTGCTGCGGCGGGACGCCGGTTTCATGGTGCGCGAGGTGACGCTGGACGCCGGTGCGGCGATCGGCCCGCAACGTCACGCCGGGCGCGCCGAGCACTGGACCGTGGTGCGCGGCCGCGCGCGGGTGACAGTCGACGGCACCGAAACCCTGCTCGAGCCGGGCGGCACCAGGAGCGTCCGGGCCGACACCGAACATCGCCTCGAAAACGCCGGCGACGTCCCCCTGCAACTCATCGAAGTGCGCACCGGTGAGGAGGTGGACGACGTCTGAGCCGATGCGGGCCCCGATCGAGCTCTCGCCGGTGATTGGTCGGGGCGGCCTGATTCGAACAGGCGACCCTCTGCTCCCAAAGCAGATGCGCTACCAGGCTGCGCTACGCCCCGACGAGAAGGCCCGGGCGGCATGGTGGGCGCGACAGGGATTGAACCTGTGACCCCTGCCGTGTGAAGGCAGTGCTCTCCCGCTGAGCTACGCGCCCGATCGGCCATCGCTCTAGGCAAGCGCCCTCGCCAAGTCAAGAAGCTCGCCCGGAGATGCCGCGCGGCAGGGACGCGGACGGACCGTGACCGGCGCCCGAGCGCACCGCTTGCCAAGCAACGAGGCCGCCTCTACCACCGGTGCCGCGTGCGCGAACGACGGCAGGTGGCGATGGACGACTTTCCGGATCACGGAGCGGAAGGTGGGGCCGACGGCGACTCGGATGATGCCGTCGCGGCGCTGGTGCTGGCGGCGGGTCAGGGGACGCGCATGCGCAGCCCGCTGGCCAAGGTGCTGCATCCCCTGGCCGGACGCTCGCTGATCGGCCACGTGCTGGCGCTGGCGGTCGAGCTCCGATGTGCCGAGGCGGTGGTGGTGCTGGCGCCCGGCATGGATACCGTTCGCGCGGAGGTCGACCGTCTGCGACCGGGCACCGGCGTGGCGCTGCAGGAGCGTCCGCTCGGTACCGGCGACGCCGTCGCCGCGGCACTCGATCGCCTGCCGGTCGAGGGCACCGTGCTGGTGCTCTTCGGCGACACGCCGCTGCTGACGGCGGCGACGGTGCGGCGGCTGTTGCGCGCACGTCACGACGCCGGAGCGGCGGTGGCGGTGCTCGGCATGCGGCCGCCGAATCCGGCGGGCTACGGCCGGCTTCGAACCGCCGAAGCCGGTGACCTGGTCGACATCGTCGAGGATCGCCACGCCGACGCCGATCTCAAGCGTGACGCCGCCTGCAATTCCGGCGTGATGGCGATCGACGCGGCACGCCTGGGCGAACTGGTGCGCGCCATCCCCCTGCAGCCGGAGAAGGGCGAATATTACCTGACCGACATCGTCCGCTCGGCGGTCCGCCGGGGCTGGCGGTGCGTCGCCGTCGAGGCGCCCTGGATCGAGGGCCACGGGGTCAATTCACAGGCCCAGCTCGCCGAAGCCGAGGCGCTGTGGCAGGCCCGGCGGCGGGCGGCTCTGCTCGAGGAGGGCGTGACGATGGTCGCACCCGAGACCGTGTGGCTGGCGGTGGACTGCCGGATCGCCCCGGGCGTGCACATCGCACCCCACGTGGTGTTCGGCCCCGGCGTGGAGATCGAGGCCGGCGCCGTGATCCACAGTTTCTGCCACATTGAGGGCGCCCGTGTCGCGGCCGAGGCGGTGGTCGGCCCCTTCGCCCGGCTGCGGCCCGGAACCCGCGTCGGCCGCAAGGCACGTCTGGGCAATTTCGTCGAGACCAAGAACGCCGCGCTCGACGACGGTGCGAAGGCCAACCACCTCACCTATCTGGGCGATTGCACGATCGGTGCGGGCGCCAATATCGGCGCCGGCACGATCACCTGCAACTATGACGGCTTCGCCAAGTACCGCACGAGCATCGGCGAGGGTGCGTTCGTCGGCTCCAACACGGCGCTGGTCGCGCCGGTGGCGGTCGGAGCCGGGGCCATCGTCGGAGCGGGCAGCGTGCTGACCCGCGACGTGCCGCCGCAGGCGGTGACGGTGGCGCGCGCCGAAACGAAGACCCGGGAGGAGGCGGCCGCCGGTCTTCGGGCCCGGCTGCAGGCGCGGTCGCGCGCACGGCCGGAAACCCGATCGGACTCCCGGCGCGAGGCCGGCAAAGGCTGACGTCGCGCGCCGATGATGTTAGATCCGAAGGACCCGGCGACGCACGAGCCGGACCGTGGTTTTCCAATGGGGATGCGGATGTCGAAATGCTTCCTCGGCCGGTCGCCCGCCGGCCCGACCGACCGGGCCGCGGCAGGGCGCGCCGATCGCCCGTCCCGTTCCGGTGCGATCCCCCGCCCGTCAGCCGCGCGCTCCGCCCGTATGTCCGGGACGACCGGCATCGTCCTGCTGATCGGCGCCGTTCTGGCCTTCGCACCCGGCCCCGGGGCCCGGGCGCTGGCCCAGAACCAGGCCCAGGGTCAGGCGCAGAGCCAGGCCCCGCGCCAGGCCCTGGGCGAGGTGCGCGACGGCAATCAGGCGTTCAAGGCCGGTCTGCTCGAGCAGGCGGTCGCGGCCTACACCGCGGCGATCACCTCGGGCGAGATGCAGGCCGAAGCCCTGGCGATCACCTACAACAATCGCGGCGTGGCGCTGGCCGAACTGAACGAGATCGACCGGGCGATCGCCGATTATCACAAGGCGCTCGAACTGCTGCCGCAAGATGCCACCACCTTGAAGAACTTGCGGGTGGCGCACGTCAAGCGCGGCATTCGTCGTGCGTCCGAGGGCGCGCTCGACGCCGCCATGGCCGACTATGATGCGGCGATCGACGCCGAGCCGGAGCATCCGACCGCCTATCTGCGGCGTGCGGAGCTGCACGTCACGCTAGGCCAGGCGGCCGACGCGCTGGCCGATTTCGAGGCCGCCCGGGCGCGGCAGGCGGACGATCCGCGGCTGGATACGGTGATCGCCGGCTTGCGCGACGCGCTGGCGCCGAAGGCTGTGCCCGAACCCGTGGATGCGGCACGCGCCGGCGGCGATGCGTCTCCCGATCGCCCGGAAACGCCGGCGGGCACCGACACCGCCGCCCGCGAGGCCGCGTCCGCAGCCGGTGACACGATGGCCGAAGCGCCATCCGAAGACGGGGCCGAAAACGAGGCCGAAGCGGTGGCGGAGCCGGAGGCGGCGGTCGCGGAACCCCGCTCGGCTCCGGATGCGCCCGCGACGCCCGTGGCAGCGCCCGCCCGTCCGTCGAACGAGGCGGAGAGCGCAACGGCCGACGCCTCGGAACCCCGCACCGAACCCGCCCCCGGATCCGCTCCTGCACCCGCCGTCGAACCGGCTCTCGGGCCGACGGCGGGTGCCGATCGGCGCGGCGCGGAGGAAGTGGCGGCCGCGCCCGCGGCCGGGGAACTCGCCCGGGGAACCCGCTGGCGGGCGGTTCAGGCGGTCAACGTCCGGGCCGGCCCCAGCAACGATTCCGAGCGGGTCACCACGGTGGACGGTGGCACCGAGGTCACGGTCCTCGACGAGGAACTGGGCTGGAAGGAGGTGGTCCTGCCGGATGGGCGGCGTGGTTATATCTACCGTAAGTGGCTTTCGCCGGTCGACGGATGACCGTCAACCGATTGTAATGCATGGCGGACGCCGTCCGTGTGACCCAGGGTGTGCCGATCGGAAAAAGAGACTTTCACTATCGGGTTGATTCGCTTAAACAGAAATTTAACGAATGTGCGTAACATTCTCTGTCGTAGCGGTTCTCTCCTGCGGTACGGATGTCGGTATCCGGGGTGAGGCGGGAACGAGCGACACCGACCGGCCGATCCGCTGAAGCGGTCGGGGATCGAGATCAATTTTGGGGGATCCATCGACATGCGAGCATGGGTGACCGGCCTGATCGTCTGCGTCCTCGTCGCGGTGACGGGGCCGGCGCATGCCAATTCGCGGTATGCCGCCGTCGTGGTCGATTATGCGAGCGGCAGGGTGTTGCACGAGCGCAACGCCGACAAGCTGCTCTACCCGGCGTCGCTGACGAAGATGATGACCCTCTACATGCTGTTCGACGCGCTCGACGACCGCAAGCTCCGGCTGGATTCGCGGCTCGCGGTCAGCCGGCGGGCGGCCGGCATGCCGGCATCGCGTCTCGGCCTGAAGCGCGGCACGACGATCTCGGTCGAGGACGCGATCCGGGCGCTGGTGACGAAGTCCGCCAACGACGTGGCCGTGGTGATCGGCGAGGCGCTCGGCGGCACCGAGATCGCGTTCGCCTCGATGATGACGAAGCGTGCGCGGGCGATCGGCATGAGCCGCACCACGTTCAAGAACGCGTCGGGTCTGCCCAACCGGCACCAGAAGTCGACCGCGCGTGACATGGCGACGCTGGCGATGCGGCTGATCCGCGATCATGGCGACCGCTACGCCTATTTCTCGCTGGCGAAGTTCGATCATCAGGGCCGCACCTATCGCAGCCACAATCGGCTGTTGAAGAGCTATCGAGGGATGGACGGTCTGAAGACGGGCTATATCCGGGCTTCGGGGTTCAATCTCGCCGCCTCGGCGATGCGCGACGGCCGCCGTCTCGTCACCGTGGTGTTCGGCGGTCGTTCGGCCAAGTCGCGCGATGCCGAGGTGGCACGGCTGATGGATGCCGGCTTCGAGCGTCTGGCGCGCAGCCGGGCACCGGTCCTGGTGCTCGGGCCGCCGGCCCTGCGACCCGATCGCGGTACCGCGGCAGCCACCGTTCTCGCGGGTGCTCCGGCGGATTCGGTCGACATCGTGGTGCCGGAAGTCCGGCCCGCCCGCCGCGGCGCGGGCGAAGAGACACAGGTCGCATCGATCGACGCTCTCGAAGGCGCGAACCCGGCCGGTGTCGCAAATTCGGGTGCGGTCGAACGGAGCGGCGAGGATGCGGGTTCGCTCGCCGCCCGCATCGATGGTGAGGCCCTGCCCGTGGTGATGGCGCCGATCTCCGGCACGCCGCCTTCGGGCGTCGGCGCGGGCGAGCCCATGGTGTCGGCGCGGCCGGGCCTGCGCCTGAGCGAGGGCGATCCGAAGCTGCGTCCGCAAGGGGGCTATGCGGTCCAGGTCGGCGCCTATCACGATCCCGAGCTGGCGCGGCGCGCGGCCTACGACGTGGCGCGGAAGGTGCCGAAGATCCTGCTCAAGGGCAATGTCGACATCAGCCGCCTCGATCGCGGCCGCAAGCCCGTCTACCGGGCCCGCATCGTCGGCTTCAGCCGTGCCGAAGCCGACGAAGCTTGCCGCCTGCTGGCGCGCAAGCGCCAGGACTGCCTCGTCCTGCGCACCGGCCCGCTGCAGGTCGCCCAGAACGGCTGACCACCCGCGCCCCCTCCCAGGCTTCCTCCACACCAACTAACAGAATCAAAAAGAGAAAGCCGGAGGCCCGGAGGGTGCAACCCTCCGGTCCCTGCCGAGACGGCGCATGCCAATCCCGGGCGATGCAAGAAAAGCCCTTGCGCTGCTCCGACGATATGATTATAATCGTTGTCATGACCAGAGACCCGTCACCCTCCCTCGAGCGCCATTTCTTCGCCTGCAGCCATCTGCGCTGCGAGGACTGGCTGCGCATGTTCTGGCTGCTGGCCATGGGCCGGGGGCTGGAGCACGTCGCACGCTGGTGCAAGGTGAAGAAGGAGACGCTGCAGGGGATGATCCGCGATCCGTGGTTCTCGGGCCTGCGCAGCGATCTCAGGGTGATGCCGCCCAACTGCCTGCACCGTGTGGGCGTCAAGCCCGTGGCGGCGCTCTCGATGTTCCGCGAGCGG
>JAGREO010000098.1 GCA_020446525.1 Geminicoccaceae bacterium
TGGGCGAGAAGGATCTCTTCCACGACCCTTCCGTCAAGGTGCCCCTGATCGTCTACGATCCCTCGCCGGAGGCCGATGCGCGCCGGGGCACGGTGTGCGACGCGCTGGTCGAGGCGATCGATCTCGCACCGACCTTCCTCGACGCCCTGGGCGCCCCGGTTCCGGATCACGTGCTGGAAGGGCGCTCGCTGCTGCCGTTTCTGCGCGACGAGAACGCAGCGCCGTGGCGCGGCTTCGTCGTGAGCGAATATGACTGGTCGTGCTCGCCGGCCGCCGAGGCGATGGGCGTCGCCCCGCGTGACGCGCGCCTCTTCATGATCGCCGACGAGCGATGGAAGTTCGTCCACGCCGAAGGCGGCTTCAGGTCGGTCCTCTTCGACCGGAAGAACGACCCGCACGAATTCGACGACCTCGGTGCCGATCCCGCACACCGGCCCACGATCGAGCGCATGTACGAACGGCTCGGCCGCTGGGCCCGGCGCATGGCGCAGCGCACCACCGTCACGGACGACGAGATCCGTGCGCGACGCGGCGGCTCCGGCGGCGTCGGCATCCTCCTGGGTGTCTATGACGAGCACGAGATCTCCGAGGAGGAGCGTCGCCGCTACACCGGCAGGGCCCCGGCCCGCTTCACACCGCCCGACTGATCCACGGCTCCGAACCCCGGCTCCGTCGCCCGGGCGAAGGCGGTCACGTCCGACCGGGCGGCGGCGTCATTTCAACCGGTGATAGATTTCGATGCAGAGTTGCAACAATTTCAAAAGGAGCGTTTCGGTCCCGCCGGTAACGCTTGCGTAACACCTCTCGATTATTCTTAGCTCCGGTCCCCGGACAACGGACCTGCGCAAACCCGATCGACGAGAGACCGGAGACATGGACGATTTGTCGCGTCGAGCCGACGCCCCTGCCCTGCCGTCGCAAACATCGTCCGTCCCGACGACCGACACGCCGTCGACACCCGTTGCGGCCGCGCCGGGTGCCGCGGCGTTGCGTCCGGAGGAGCCCGAGGTGTTCGGCGCCGCCGGCCCGATCCTGATCTTCATCTTCGTTCTCTGGGGTCTGACCATGGCCGCCGCCGCCACCGCCGTTTCCTGAGACCGGCCGGCCCGCTTCGACACTCGGCTCCGTCGACAGCGGCCCGGCCGACCGCAATCGTTCCGCGCGGCACCCCTCGAAAGCGCCGCTTCCCCGCTGCATCCGGCCCGATCACGGGCGCCGGTGCCGAGGCCGTTCGTGCCGGTTTTTCTAGAGCCGGTTTTTCTCGGGCCGGTCCGCCCTGCGGCCGCGGGTGGCCGTTGCCGAGGCGGCGTGGCGCTGCCATCATGAGGCCTTCGCCACCGGGCAAGGGGAAGCCTCATGAAAATGACCGCCGCCATGTCGCGTCTGGGCACCGAGAGTGCCTTCGAGGTCCTCGCCCGTGCCACCCGGCTGATGCAGCAGGGCAAGAACGTCATCAATCTGGGCATCGGCCAGCCCGATTTTCCGACGCCGCCACACATCGTCGAGGCGGCGGTCAAGGCGCTGCGGGACGGGCATCACGGCTACACGCCGGCCAACGGCATCCTGGCATTGCGCGAGGCGGTCGCCGCGGACATGAAGCGCCATCGCGGCGTCGAGGTCCACCCGGACAAGATCGTCATCGTGCCGGGCGGCAAGGTGACGATGGCCTTCGCCATGCTGATGTTCGGCGAGCCGGGCACCGAGATCATGTATCCCGACCCGGGCTTTCCGATCTACCGCTCGATGATCGAGTTCACCGGCGCCAAGGCCGTGCCGATCGCCTTGCACGAGGACAAGGGCTATGCGTTCTCGGCCGAGGAAGTGCTGGCGCAGATCACGCCCCGGACCCGTCTCATCATCGTCAACAGCCCGGCCAATCCGACCGGCGGCGTGGTGCCCAAGGCCGAACTCGACCGCTTCGTCGCGGGCATGGCCGATCATCCGGACGTGGCCGTGATGTCGGACGAGATCTACGCCCGCATGTGCTATGACGGCGTTCCCCACGCCTCGCTGACCGCCTATCCGGAGATCGCCGACCGGCTGATTCTGCTCGACGGCTGGTCGAAGACCTACGCCATGACCGGCTGGCGGCTGGGCTACGGGGTCTGGCCGGGCGATCTGGCCGAGCACGCCACACGCCTCGCGATCAACGTTAATTCCTGCGTCAATGCGCCGACCCAATGGGCCGGCATCGCCGCCCTCGAGGGTCCGCAGGATGCGGCCGAAGCGATGGTCGCGGCGTTCGACGAGCGACGCGCCGTGATCGTGCGCGAACTGAACGACCTGCCGGGCTTCACCTGCCCGACACCCGGCGGCGCCTTCTACGCCTTCCCCAACATCACCGGCACCGGCAAATCGTCGCGACAAATCCAGGACGAGCTGTTGAACGAGTGCGGTGTCGCGATCATCTCGGGCACCAGTTTCGGCATTTACGGCGAAGGCTATGTGCGCTTCTCCTACGCCGCCTCCATCGAGGCGATCGAAGAGGCCTGCGGCCGCATCCGCAGCTATCTCTCGTGACGCCGCAAGCGCTGAGCCTGGTTACGCTCGCGGTGGCAGACGTCGGCCGGGCGACGGGCTTCTACGAAGCGCTCGGCTGGCGCAAATCGTCCGACAGCCGGGACGCGATCAGCTTCGTTTCGATGGGCGGGCCGGGCACGACCGGCACGGCCTTGGCTCTCTATGGCCGCGATGCGCTGGCCTCGGACACCGGTGTCCCGGCCGCGGCGACCGCTTCTTCCGCCGTCACCCTGGCGCAGAATCTCGCTTCGGCGGAGGCCGTCGACGATCGGCTGCGCGCCTTCGTCGATGCCGGAGGCAGGCTGGTGAAGCCCGCGGCGAAAGCCGATTGGGGCGGTTATACGGGTTATGCGGCGGACCTGGACGGCCATCTCTGGGAGATCGCCCACAATCCCTTCTGGCCGCTCGACGAAGAGGGACGCGTCACGCTGCCCGAATGAGCTCCGCCTCGCCGGTGACCGCTCGGGCTTCATGCCGGTGACGACACTCGACGCGCTCCTGAGCGAGGTCCGCGGCTGTCGTGCGTGCGCCGATCATCTGCCACTGGGGCCCCGGCCGGTGCTGCGCGCCGCGACGACGGCGCGCATCCTCGTCGTCGGCCAGGCGCCGGGCACGCGCGTGCACGCGTCCGGCGTGCCCTGGGACGATCCGTCGGGCGACCGCCTGCGCGACTGGATGGGCGTCGATTCGGCAACCTTCTACGACGAGCGGCGCATCGCCATCATTCCCATGGGCCTGTGCTATCCGGGCAAGGGTCCCTCGGGCGACCTGCCGCCGAGGCGGGAATGCGCCGAGCTCTGGCACGAGCGGCTGCTCGCGCATCTGGTCGAGCTTCGCCTCGTGCTGCTGATCGGCGCCTATGCCGTCCAGCATTACGGCCGTTCGTGGCGCAAGCCGTCGCTGACGGCGGCCGTCGCCGGCTGGCGCGAGGTGCCGGCACCCTTCGTGCCGCTGCCGCATCCGAGCCCCCGCAACATCGGCTGGCGCCTGCGCAATCCCTGGCTCGAGAGCGAGCTCGTCCCCGAACTGCGCCGCCGCGTCGCAACCGTGCTCTGACGGCCCCGCGCCGGCACGAACGCCCGCGCCGAGCGAAGTGCAGCCGTCGGGGCTCAGCCGTCGAGCCAGGCCCGGAGCTGCGCCGTCACCATATCCGGACGTTCGAGCGGGCTCAGATGGCCGCATTCCGGCAGGACCACCAAAGTCGCGTCGGGGATCGCCGCGGCCATCTCTTCGTGGCGATCGACCGGTGTGAGCGCGTCCTGGCGGCCGCAAAGCACGAGCGTCGGGCAGGCGATGGCGGGCAGGTTCGGCCGCTGGTCGATGCGCCCGATCAGCGCCTCCTGCTGCGCCTCGAAGCCTTCGAGCCCGATCGTCTCGGCCATCTCGTGCAGGAGTCTGCGGGTGGGCGCGTCGTCGCGCAGCCGCGGATGGACGAGGCGCGGCAGGAGCTGTTCGATCACCGGCTCGAAGCCGCGCCGTTGCGCGAGGTCCAGCATTTCGCGCCGGCCGGCGGTGGATTCGGCCGTGTCCGCGCGTGCCTGGGTGTCCAGCAGTGCCAGCCGTGTCACCCGCTCGGGTGCCGCGCGTACGATCTCGAGAGCCACGATGCCGCCCATCGACAGGCCGCAGAGCGCGAACCGTTCGGGTGCTTCGGCGAGCACCGCGTGCGCCATCGCCGCGATGCTCGCATGCCGGCGCAAAAGGGGCACTTGCACCTCGCGGTCGTGCCCGAGCAGCGGCGTCTGCCGTTCCCAGAGCCGCTGATCGAGCAGCAGCCCGGGCACCGCCACCAGTGCGGGCTCGTGCCGGCCGGTGGCGGCCGTCACGGCGCTCCGACCTCCTTGAGCAGCGGCTGGAGCTGGCGGAACGCGTCGGTACCCGCACGCTCGAGCCATTCGAACATCACCATCTCGGTGGTGACGATCTCCACGCCGGCCCCTTGCATGCGCTGCAGGCCCAAGGCGCGCGCATCGGGCCGCCGCGAGCCCACCGCGTCGGCGACGACGAAGACGTCGCTCTTTCGCGCGAGCAGATCCATGGCTGTCTGCAGCACGCAGACCTGCGTCTCCATGCCCACCACCACAGCCTGCGGGCGATCGAGCGCCGCCAGGTGCTCCGCCACGGCCGGCTCGCGCATCGCCGAGAAGGTCATCTTGGGCCTTGCGGCAAGATCGCCTATGGCCTGCCGTATGCGGGCATCGGTTGGCCCGAGCTTCTCCGGGTTCATCTCGACCACGACCACCGGCACGTCGAGCACGTCGGCCGTCCGGAGCAGCGTCGTGGTGCGGTCGACGCAGGCGTCGGCATCGGCGACCGCCCGCACCAGCCGGTCCTGCATATCGATCACCACCAGCACGGAGCGACCAGCGTCCAGATTCATCTCGTCTTTCCCAACGAATGCAGGGGTTTTGCAGCCGAAGCACGGAGCGCCCGGACCCGCCGTCACCTGTTTTCGGCTGTCGCAAAAGGCCGCGAGCGTCAAGCCGAAAGATTGACAAGCGAAGTCAGGCGACCACATAACCCGCACGCGACAAGTCCGGGCCGACATGTTCGGGCCGGCGTCGGCGTGCGCACCGCTGGTGCCGTCACTTTGGCCCCGCAAGCTCATCTTGCGCCCACACTTGCATTTCCGAAGGTATTCTTTGACCACATCCCAAGCGATCCGTTTTGCCGATCTCGGGCTCCGCGAGGAGATCCTGCGCGCCATCGGCGATGCCGGTTACGAGACACCCACCGCGATCCAGGCGCGGGCCATTCCCGAGGTTCTGGCGGGCCGCGACGTGGTCGGCATCGCCCAGACCGGCACCGGCAAGACGGCCTCCTTCGTCCTGCCCATGCTGCATCTGCTCGCCGCCGGACGGGCGCGGGCCCGGATGCCGCGCTCGCTGATCCTGAGTCCGACGCGCGAGCTGGCGACGCAGACGTCGGAGAATTTCGACATCTACGGCAAGCATCTCAATCTCAACATGGCGCTGCTGATCGGCGGTGTCGGCATGGGCGAACAGGAGAAGGCGCTCGAAAAGGGCGTCGACGTGCTGATCGCCACGCCCGGCCGGCTGCTCGACTGGTTCGACCGCGGCAAGATCCTGCTGGGCGGCGTCAACATCATGGTGATCGACGAGGCGGACCGGATGCTCGACATGGGCTTCATTCCGGATATCGAGAAGATCTTCAAACTGACGCCGATGACGCGCCAGACGCTGTTTTTCTCAGCGACCATGCCGCCGGAAATCCAGCGGCTCACCGAAACCTTCCTTTCCAGCCCCGCACGGATCGAGGTGGCGAAGCCCGCCTCAACGGCCGCGAACGTGGCCCAGCGGCTGGTTGCCACCGGCTCCAAGGATTTCGAAAAGCGCGACGTGTTGCGCAATCTGATCCGCTCTGCCGGCCACATCCAGAACGGCATCATTTTCTGCAACCGCAAGCGTGACGTCGCGACCCTGCACAAGTCGCTGGTGAAGCACGGCTTCAATGCCGCTGCCCTCCACGGCGACATGGACCAGC
>JAGREO010000099.1 GCA_020446525.1 Geminicoccaceae bacterium
GGCATCGGCGGCTGCCACGCGGCCAATCGCCCGGCCGCCGCGTCGATCGCCGCGTGCAGCGGCCGCAGCGCCGTGCGGAGCTCGCCCGAGAGCGTCTCGTCGAGCGCTTCGGGCACCCGCACATAGACGGAACGGGAGAGCCGGCGGACGTGCCGGGTGAGCTCGCTCGTTTCCTGCAACTGCAGGCGCAGCAGGCTCTCCTGGGTGATCGGCACCATGCGCGCCTCGAGCAGTGCGCAAAAGCGCTGGATCCGCCACTGCAGTTCGTAGAGTTGCGCCTTCTCCCGCCACGAGAAGACGAGAGACGCGGCGAGGCCGGCGATCGAGGTGGTGAACTTGAACGTGGCCGCGGCGAGCAGGTGACCGAGCGCGTCCTGTGTCCGGCTCACATCCGCCGCCATCACGCCGGCGCTGGCGAAGTGCAGGGCCGCCACCAAGCCCAGGAAACTGAACAGCAGACCGGCGCCGACCAGCATGTTCGGGACGGCGCTGAAGAAGCGCATGTTGATGCCGGCCTGGGCCAGAAGGCGCTCGTCGAAGGCTTCTTCGGGCCGGCGCGTGTAGCCCATCGCATCGTCGACGCCCGCACCCGGTGCCGCGGCCAGCGTCGGCGCGAAGGCACGCCATTCCTCGCCCAGATCCTCGTTGGCCGCCAATTGGCGGTAAATGGTGGAAAAGCGCCGCTTGAACGAGACCTGCCCGTCGACTTCCTCGAGCACGGCGATCGCCTCGTCGAGCGAGCGGCGCAAGCGCAGCGCACGCCGGCTGAACGCCGTCCAGAGCAGCAGTGCCGCCGCGATGATCGCACCGGAGAGCAGCCACGGCACCCAGTCCGCCGCCGCCAGCCTGAGGAGATGATCGAGCAGCGCGCTCATCCGGCCGGCCTTGCACGGCCCCCGTGCACACGCGGCCGACGCGCGATCGGGCGCGACGAAAGCCGCCGGGGCGGTCGAAAACGGATGATCGGGTCGCTCAGAGCGCCACTCCAGAGTTGATATACGACATCATATTTCACCTCAAACTTGAAGAAAGTCTTTAGGCCGCGTAGATTTCCGTACACAGCCGAGAAAGGGGCGAACGGCTCGACCCTGAAGTATGAATTGGCGGCCGCATGCACTATGCCCCATCGGGGTCCACCTTCGGGCCGCTCCACAGACGACCGCGTGGTTCGACATGGCCAAACTAGTCGTCATCGACGATCGGGTGACCAATCGCAACATTCTCACCCGCCTCGCCCTTTCGGTCGAGGAGGGTTTGCAGGTCCAGCCTTTCGCCAGCCCCGTCGAAGCCCTCGCACGGTTGCGCGGCGACAACGTTCCCGATCTGATCATCACCGACTACAACATGCCGGAAATGGACGGCGCCGCGTTCATCGAGACGCTGCGTGAAGTCGAAGGTTTCGCCGACGTTCCGATCATCGTCGTCACGGTCTACGAGGATCGGGACTTCTGCTATCGTGCTCTGGAAGCCGGTGCAACCGACTTCCTGCTCAGCCCCGTCGATCATCTGGAATTTCGCGCACGGGCGCGGAACCTTCTCACCCTGCGGCGGCAGCAGAAGCTGCTGGCGCAGCGCGCCGACGAGCTCGAGCGCACCCTGCAGGAGCGCAACGCCGGCCTCGTGCCCGACAGCCGTGCGCAGGTCGAAGCGCTCTTCGACGCCCTGCCGGTGGCGATCAACGCGGTCGACCGGCACGGCCGTGTGATCGTCGTCAACAGCGCCCACGAGCGGCTCTTCCGCGTCGATCGCGGACGGGTGATCGGCCAGACCACGGCCCGGCTCTACGGCGAGGAGCGGTCGACCCGCCACGCGGTGCTCGACGAGAAGGTGATCGAGGGACGCAAGCCGCTGCACTCGCCGATGCGCGAGACGCTCGACAGCGGCGTCGACCGCCGCGAGGTGGTGAGCGTCAAGGCACCCTTCATGTTCGGTGACGGGCTCGACGAAGGCGTCGTCACGCTCACCATGGAGATGACGGAAATCCTGCAAAAGCGCGACCAGGACGGCCTGGTGGCGCGCATCGACCCGCTCACCCGGCTGCCGACCGAGGACGCCTTTCAAGAGCGGCTCGATCTCGAGCTCAACCGGGCCCGTCGCCAGAACGAGATGCTGGCGGTTCTGGTGCTCGATCTCGACCGCTTCAAGAGCATCAACGAGGCGTTCGGCAAGAGTTTCGCCGACGATCTGCTGCGCTCGATCGCCGTCCGCCTGCAGGCGCGGCTGCGCGAGACCGACAGCATCGCGCGTCTCGCCGGCGATGAGTTCGCGATCCTGCAGATCGGCGTCAAGCGGCCGGACGACGCGGCCGAACTGGCGCACCGGCTGGGCGAGGCCTTCGCCGAGCCGTTTTTGATCGACGGCGAGGAGGTGCACATGAGCGCCTCGACCGGCATCACGCTCTTTCCCGCCGACGGGCGCACCGTCGAGCATCTGCGCAAGAACGCCGATCTGGCGATGTACCGGGCCAAGGCCGCCGGCCGCGACGCCTACAGGTTCTTCGCCGCGGAGATGAACATCGCCGCGCGCAAGGCGGTGACGCTCGAGCGCGAACTGCGCCTGGCGCTCGCCGAGGAGCAGTTCCTCGTCTATTTCCAGCCGCAGGTCCAGCTCGCGACTGGCAAGGTGGTCGGCATGGAGGCGCTGGTGCGCTGGAACCATCCGCACCGCGGCATCGTCCGGCCGGGCGAGTTCATCGGCCTCGCCGAGGACATCGGGCTGATCGCCCCGCTGACGGCATGGGTCTTGCGGAGTGCCTGTGCGCAGGTCAAGGTCTGGCAGAACAAGGGCCTGAGCGGGATGCAGCTTTCCGTCAACCTCTCGCCGGTCCAGTTCCGCGAGCGCGGCGTGGAACTGATGGTCGAGCGCATCCTGCACGAGACGGGGCTCGCACCGCACGCGCTCGACATCGAGCTGACCGAGAACGCGGTGATCGAGAACAGCCAGACGGCGGCGGCCAGTCTGCGCTACCTCAATCAGCTCGGCGTCACCATCTCGATCGACGATTTCGGCACCGGCTATTCGTCGCTCGCCTATGTCAAACGCCTGCCGGTGCAGCGCCTGAAGATCGACCAGAGTTTCGTCCAGACGATCGAGGACACCGCCAACGACGAGGTGATCGTGCGGGCGATCATCAATCTCGGGCACAGTCTGGGGCTGCGGGTGATCGCCGAGGGCGTGGAGACGCGCGCGCAGCTCGACCGGCTGAGGGAGCTCGGCTGCGACGAGGTTCAAGGCGACTTCATCTCCGATCCGGTCAGTGTCGCGGAATTCGAACGCCGGCTCGCCGCGGGCGCTTTCACCGCGGTGGTGGACGGTGTCCTGCAGGACCAGAGCGAGCGCTGAGGCGAGCTCCCTTCCGGCCTCGCGGACAGGCCGAAGCCGCACGGAGACGATCCGCCGCAAGGAGACGAGGACGAGTGCGCGAGGATCAGCGGTCGGCACGACCGGCGCGACCCGAGACCGGCGGCACGACCGCCTCCGCGGCTCCTGGGCACGCTCTGGGCTGGTTGTCGCGCCGTTTCTTCGATCGTGACGACAGTGAGCACGAGCAGGCGCTCGTGCGCATCGGCATGATCGCCTTCATGTTCGCCTACATGATGCTCTATCCGCATCCGCCGGAACGGATCGCGGACATCCTGCTCTTCACCCAGGTCTTCTTCGCCGTGGCGATGACCTCGGCGCTGGGCATCGTCGCCGCCATCCTCTGGCGGCCGCAGATCAGCCCGGTCCGCCGGGGGCTCGGTGTCGTGCTCGACATCACCGGCGCCAACGTCACGATGCTGCTGGGCGGACACGCCGCCACGATCTTCTATCCGGTGCTGCTCTGGGCGATCTTCGGGCACGGTTTCCGGTTCGGCAACCGCTACCTCTTCGCCGCTTCTGGGCTGGCCGTGGTGCAGTTCGGGCTGGTGACCCTGATCAGCCCCGACTGGCGGCGCTTTCCGGCCCTGGACTTCGCGCTGGTCCTCGCCCTGATCATCCTGCCGGCCTACGTCTCGCTGCTGCTCGCCAAACTGAACCACGCGCTCGAGCGGGCGGAGGACGCCAGCCGTGCCAAGAGCCAGTTCCTGGCCACCATGAGCCACGAGTTCCGCACCCCGCTCAACGCCGTCATCGGCATGTCGGATCTGTTGCGCACGACGCCGCTCACACCCGACCAGAAGGACATGGCGGCGACCATCAGGACGGCGGCGCGCAGTCTCTTGGCGCTGATCAACGACGTGCTCGACATCGCCAAGATCGAGGCCCGGCATCTGGTGGTCGAGCAGGAGCCCTTCCGCCTGGAGGACCGCCTCGCGATCCTGCGCGGCATGCTCTTCCATCAGGCGCGCGGCAAGGGGCTCTATCTGCGCCTGCGCATCGATCCCGACGTGCCGTCGGCGCTGGTCGGCGGCGTCCGGCCCTTGCATCAGGTGCTGGTCAACCTCGTCGCCAACGCCATCAAGTTCACCGATCGCGGCGGCGTGCTGATCGACGTGCGCCTGGTCGAACGGCACGAGGATCGGGTGCGCCTGCGCTTCGAGGTGCACGACAGCGGCATCGGCATCGCTTATGTCGACCAGCCGCACGTCTTCGAGCGCTTCACCCAGAGCGGCGGCGAGCCCGCCCGCCGACGCGGCGGCACCGGTCTCGGGCTCAGCATCGCCCGCGAGCTGGTGGAGCTGATGGCGGGCTCCATCGGGCTGGTGTCGAGCCCGGGCGGCGGTTCGAGCTTCTGGTTCGAGCTGCCTCTGGCGCTCGACGAGCCGCGCGCGCGGCGGTCGCACCTGCCGCGTGACGCACGCCTCCTGGTGATCGGCGACGAAAGGGGTCTCGAGCCGCTGCTGCAGCACTTCGCCGGCGGACCGCCGCGTGTGGAGAGGATCGCCGACATGGCGGCGCTGCCGGCGATCCTGCGCGAGAGCGACGTGCCGACCGCCCTCCTGGTGGCCGGCGGCGGCCCGCAGGCCGATGCCGCCTCGCTGGCCGACCGCATTACCGAGATGCGTCTGAACGAGCCCGTCGACGTCCTCACCTTCGCCCGCCATCCTATCGCCATGCCCACCCACACGCTGGCCGATCTCTCGCCGATCGGCGCCACCCGCGAAATTCTCGAGCGGTGTCTGGCTCACGCCTTCGCACGCGCCGGCAGCGAGGACGAGGAGGGTGACGCCGAGCTCGTCGCCGAACATGCCGACGACCACGGCGCCCCGCGACTCGACGCGAAGAGATCGGCGCGGCTGTTGCTGGCCGAGGACAACAAGACCAACCAGCGGGTGCTCGCCCGCATCCTCGAGCAGGCCGGCCACGAGGTGGCCGTGGTCGCCGACGGCCGTCAGGCGCTCGACCGGCTCGAGCGGGACCGCTTCGACGTCGTCCTGCTGGACGTCAACATGCCGGTGATGGGCGGGTTCGACGCAATCAAGATGCTGCGCTTCACCCACGATCTGTCCGAGCTGCCACCGATCGTGGCCCTGACGGCCGATGCGACGCGCGAGACACGCGACGCGGCGCTGGAGCTCGGTTTTTCCGCCTATCTGACCAAGCCGGTCGATTCACGTCAGATGCTGGCGGCGATCGATCGTCTGACCGCCGCATCGGCGCCGACGCACGAAGCGCACCCGACCGCGCCGGCGATGGTTTCACCGGCTCGGCCGCCCCCGGCCGAATGGAGCGGACCGGTGCGGCCGCGCGCGCAGGTCATTCCGCTGGCACCACGGGTCGCGGCGGAGACGCCGTCGCCGCTCGACGAGGCGCGCGTCGCCAGCCTGGTGGCGCTCGATGCCGGCGACGGGTTCTTCGCCAAGGTGGTGGAGGATTATCTGGCGGACGCGGCCAGCCTCATCGCCGCCCTGCAGATGGACGCGGCCGCCGGCAAGGCGGGCGCATTCCGCGACTCCGCGCATGCGCTCAAGAGCAGTTCGGCGCATGTCGGCGCCACGGCCCTGTTCGAGCGCTGTCTCGGCTGGCGCAATCTGGACGATCATGCGCTGATGCTGCGCGCGCGTGCCGAGCTCGCCGATCTGCAGCGCGACTTCGATTCCGTTCGGCGTGCACTCCTCGAGCGGCGCGAGCAGGCAGCCGACGGCCGGATCACCTCCACGACGCGCCCCGGCCGCCGTCAGGACGGCTCGCACTGAGGTGTCGGACCCGCACGTCCGGGCTGGCTCGCTCCTGTCGCGGACGGCTATGATCGCGGCATGACGGGGAACGATGGCACGAATGAGGCGGCGGACGACATCTGGCTGCTGCTCTCCGACAAGCTCGGCGACAATGCGCAGGTTCTGGCGCTTGCCCGCGCGTCGGGGCTGGCGCACTCCGTCAAGCATCTGGCGATGCAGCCGCACTACGTCCTGGGCAAGCCGCGCTTTCGCCCGGGTCTGTCGCATCTCGACCTCGCACGCTCGGATCCGCTGGAGCCCCCCTGGCCCCGCATGGTGATCACGATCGGCCGGCGCCCGAGCATGGCGGCGCTCTGGATCAAGGAGCGTTCGCCGTCGACCAGGCTCGTTCTGGTCGGCCGGCCCAAACGCTGGATCGAGCGCTTCGATCTGGTGGTGGCACCGCCGCATTTCCTCGTGCCCCCGGCCGACAATGTCGTGCAGCTCACCCTGCCCCTGATGCGGGCGGACGAGCAGGCCGTGGCGCGCGCCGGCGATGCGTGGCGCGGCCGGCTGGAGGACATGGCGCGGCCCCTTACCGCGGTGATGGTCGGCGGGCAGACCCGGCCCTTTCGCTTCGACGCCGATGTCGGCTGCGATCTGGCGCGGGCGCTGACGGAGATCGTCGCGCGTGACGGCGGATCGATCTATGCGACCACCAGCCGGCGGACCGGCAGCGGCGTGGTCGAGGAGCTCGGGCGCAGCCTGCCGGCGGGCGCGCGGATCTATCGCTGGGGCACCGATCCGCCGGAGGACAATCCCTATATGGGACTGCTGGCGTCGGCCGATCGGTTCGTGGTGACCGGCGACAGCATCTCGATGCAGGTCGAAGTGGCGGGTCTGGGCAAGCCTCTGGCGATCTTTCCCCTGCCGCTTTCGCGCCGGCCGGATGTGCGCCTCTGGCGCGCCATGGGCGGCCTGCTCGCACCCGGCCGACCGCTGGGCGAATTTCTGAGACACCGTGGTGTTACCGGTTTCGTCCGCGATATCGAGGCGTTTCACCGTCAGCTCTACCAAGCGGGCCTCGCGGTGCCGGTCGCCGACGCGTTCGCCGACCCGTCGGGCGCGGTCGCCGACGAGGTCCGGACGGTCGCGGCGAGGGTGCGACGGCTCTACGAGCAAGCGTGACCACGGCGCCACAGCCATCGGAATTGCTGCGCTGCAACAAGGGCATGGATTGCGCAAAACCGCTCGATTCGCTATGCGGACGTGTTGATTCTCGGTGCTCTTGGAAAGGCGGATGTTGCAAGTTCTCTGGAAGAAGCTCGCGCGTGAGATCGCCACGCGGCTGGCTTTCCATCTGTCACCGGAGGAGAAGCGGGCGCTCGAGCGGCGAATGCGCGGCAAGGAGGAATTCCGCAAGCTGCAACTGGCCGATGCCGTGGTCGTCTCTTTCGGCAAGAGTGGCCGGACATGGCTGCGCATGCTCATGTCGCGCTACTACCAGCGCCGCTACGATCTGCCGGATGCGTCGTTCATCGGCTTCGACAATCTCACGCGCAAGGATGCCCGCATCCCCCGGCTGTTCTTCACCCACGACAACTATCTCAAGGACTATACGGGCCACCGCGACGACAAGTCCGATTTCTACGGCAGGAAAGTCGTGCTGCTGGTTCGCGATCCGCGCGACACCGCGGTCTCGCAGTTCTTTCAGTGGAAATACCGCATGCGCCCGGCGAAAAAGGGCCTCAACGATTATCCGGCGCACGAGGCGGACATTGCGGTCTTCGATTTCGTCATGCACGAGGGCGGCGGTCTGCCCAAGGTGATCGCCTTCATGAACGGCTGGCTGCGCGAGCGCGAGCGGATCGGCGAGCTGCTGATCGTGCGCTACGAAGATCTGCGCGCCGACACGGCGGGCGAGCTCGGCCGCGTGCTGCGCTTCGTCGGCGAGACGCCGACGGCCGAAGATCTGGACGATTGCGTCGCCTTCGCCAGCGTCGAGAACATGCGCAAGCTGGAAGAGAAGCAGACCTTCTGGGCGTCGGGCAGCCGCATGCGGCCCAAGGACAAGAGCGATCCCAATTCCTACAAGGTGCGACGGGCCAAGGTCGGCGGCTGGCGCGACTATTTCGACGATGCGCAGATCGCCCGGATCGACGAGCGGATGCATCGCGACCTGCTGCCCGGCTTCGGCTATGACGAGGAACAGCACCTCACCCCGAAAAAGACCGCGACCGCGTAACGGCAAAGGACGGACCCATGCGACCCAAGGTTTTCATCCACACCAACCACAAGCAGCGTCTGGGCGCGTTGGTCTCCGCCCACTCCATGCGCCGCAACTCGGCCCATGCCGACACTTTCGACGTCGAGCTGATCGAGCTCAAGGACCACATGAACATCTTCGGCAAATATGAGGGCCGGGACTATCTGCGCGACGGCGTCAGCCGCACCTGGCTGAACGAGGACCTTCAGTCGTTCACGCCGCTGCGCTTCATGCCGCCCGAGCTGATGGGCTACGAGGGGCGTGCGGTGGTCGTCGACCCCGACGTCTTCGCCGTCGGCGACGTGCACGAGCTCCTGTCGAAGGACATGGAGGGCAAGGCGGTCTGGTGCGTCTACCGCGCCGGACATCCCGCTTCGTCGGTGATGCTGATGGACTGTGCAAAGCTGAAGCACTGGAAGGTCGCCGAGGACTTCGACGCCCTCTTCCGTCGCGAGCGCGAATACAAGACCTGGATGAATCTCGGATACGAGGACGAGAGCACGCTCGGCAAGCTCGAGCCGGTGTGGAACGATTTCGACCGCCTCGCCGCCGACACCCGGATGATCCACAACACGCGACGCAAGACCCAGCCCTGGAAGTCGGGCCTTCCGGTCGACTTCGTGCCGGCGGAGAACAATCCCTATTCGCCGCTCTCCTGGATCATGTTCGCCCGGCGCAAGCTGTTCGGCCCCTATGGCCTGCTCGGCACCTACAAGGATCATCCCGACAAGAATCAGGAGAACTTCTTCTTCGGCCTGCTCAAGGAGTGCGTCGACAACGGCACGGTGACGAGGCCGATGCTGGAGGAGGCCATGGCGCAGAACCATGTGCGGCACGACGCGCTCGAGGTCATTCGACGCGTGCCGGACCTGCCCAAGGCGGCATGACCGCGTCCGCGTCCGACGCGAGCCTCGACGTCAAGCTCGACGCGATCCTCGCCCGACGCGACGAAATCGGTGCCCTGATGAACGATCCGTCGACGGCGGCGACGGGTGGCGGTTTCGCCGAGTTGAGCCGGGAGTTCGCCGAGCTCGAGCCGGTAGTCGATCGTGTCCACGCCTACCGGGCGCTGCTGGCCGAAAAGCGCGACCTCGAGGCGCTGCTCGACGATCCGGAAATGCGCGAGCTGGCGCGTACCGATCTCGAAGCCGTCAACGCCCGGCTGCCCGAGGTCCGGCACGAACTGCAACTGGCACTGCTGCCCAAGGACGCGGCCGACGACAAATCGGCGATCGTCGAGATCCGGGCCGGAACGGGCGGCGACGAGGCGGCGCTGTT
>JAGREO010000100.1:0-4042 GCA_020446525.1 Geminicoccaceae bacterium
CGATTCCGGGGGCGATGCCCGTTGGAGCATCGGTCCGGAGCGGCGGGGCGAGCGGGGTTCGATCACGCACCCGCAAGGTTAGGTTGACGCCGGCACGGTCCAAAGCGCAAAGAAGCGGCGATCGCACCCATAACGAACGGGGATCGCGTTTGCGCCGGGCGTCGCCGGATGTCGAACATTCACCCGAGGCGGACGTTCTCGCGTCGCCCGAGCGTCTGCGCGCGCTCGAGGCGACGGGTCTGCTCGACCTGCCGGCCGATCCGGCGCTCGACCGTCTGGCGAAGATCGCCGGGCGGCTGGTCGGCTCGCGGGTGGCGCTGGTGTCGCTGGTCGGCACGGACACGCAGCACTTCGCCGGTCAGCACGGGCTGGGGGCGCCGCTCGAGGCGCTGCGGCGGACACCGCTCGCCCATTCCTTCTGTCGTCGGGTCGTGCGCTCGGGCCGGCCGCTGATCGTCGAGGACGCGCGAGACGACGCCCGTGTGCGGGACATACCGGGCTTTTCCGGCCTCGACGTCGTGGCCTATCTGGGCGTGCCGCTCGTCGCGCGGGACGGGCAGGTTCTGGGCGCGCTCTGTGCCGTCGAGCCGCAGCCCCGGGCCTGGAGCGGCGACGACGTCGAAGCCATGGAGCTGCTGGCGCGATCGGTGACGACCGAGATCGACACGCGGCTGCAGCTCCGCACGCTCGAGCGTCTCGAGGCGCGCGAGGCCTTCCTGCTCGATCTGGCGCAGGAGATGGTCGAACTCGAGGCCGATCCCGACGCCCTGCTCGGACGCGCGACGGCCATGGTCGCCGACCGCACGCAGGCGCGGTCCGTCCATCTGGCGGTGGCCGATCCGCACGAGGGGACGCTCCGGCTCCAGCCCGGCGGCGCCATGGCGCCGGACGCCGCGCGCGACGCGGCGGCGGACATTCCCGGTCGCGGCCGCTGCTTCGACGAGACGGGCGTGGTGCGCGACGAGGAGGCGACGCATCTGATCGTGCCGTTGCAGCACGGCCGTGCGCCCGGGTCCTTCCTGATCGCCGCCTGCGATCGCGGCCGCCGCTGGAGCGAGCACGAGCGCTCGCTCTGCCGGGCCGCCGGCGAGATGATCTGGCAGCGCTTCGAGACCGCGCGGTTCGCCCGCCGCCTGCGCGAGAGCGAAAGCCGGTTGCGCCGGGTGCTCGACAATCTCTTCGCCTTCGTCGGCGTGCTGGCACCGGACGGCCGGCTGCTCGAAGCCAACCGGGCACCGCTCGACGCCCTCGGCGTGACGCTCGAGGAGGTGCGCGGCGCGCCCTTCTGGACCTGCGGCTGGTGGACCCACGACGCGACCCTGCAAGCCGCGGTGCGCGAGGCGACGGCGAGGGCGGCGCGGGGCGAGACCCGCCGTTTCGACGCCGAGATCCGCACCGCGGGCGACGGCCGCATGACCATCGACTTCCAGATCGCACCGCTGCGCGACGCCGAGGGGTGCATCACCCATCTGATCCCCTCGGGCGTCGACATCACCGACCGCAAGATCGGCGAACAGAAGCTGCGCGCCAGTGAGGAGCGCATGCGGGTGGCGACGGCGGCCGCACGCTTCGGCACCTTCACCACCGACCTGGAGACCGGCGAGAATCACTGGTCGGCCGAGGCCAAGGCACTGATCGGCCTCGATGCCGACGAACCGACGCCGGTCGAGCGGATCGTGGCGCTGATCCATCCCGACGACCGTGCGCGGGTGACCGAGGCGATGGCCCGGGCCTTCATGGCCGACGGCAGCGGCGAGTTCGAGCAGGAGCATCGCTTCGTCCATGCCGACGGCCACACCGTCTGGGTGCTCGCCCGCGCGAAGACCCTCGTCGAAGGCGAAGGGGCGCGTCGCCGGGCGGTCGCGGCGGTGGGCGCGCTCGTCGATCTGACCGAACGCAGGGAGGCCGAGGAGCGCCAGCGTCTCCTGATGCGCGAGGTCGATCATCGGGCGAAGAACGCGCTGGCCGTCGTCCAGTCGGTGGTGCGGCTGACCCGCGCCGACGACCCGGCCCTCTATGTGAGCACGATCGAGGGCCGGATCGGCGCCGTCGCCCGGGCGCACACGCTCCTGGCCGAGAACCGCTGGCGCGACGTCGATCTGCGGCGTCTGCTGACGCAGGAGTTGCGTGCCCGCGACGGGGATGCGCTGCACCTGGACGGTGCTGCGGTCGCCATCGCAGCCGATGCGGCGCAGCCGCTGGCGCTGGCGCTGCACGAGCTGGCGACCAATGCGGCACGCCACGGGGCGTTGAGCAGCCCCCGCGGACGGCTGATCGTCGTCTGGAGCGTCGAGCCGCGCGGTGATCTGCGGCTGACCTGGACCGAAGAGGGGGGGCCGCCGGTCGTCGCCCCGGACCATCGGCGCTTCGGCACGCGGCTGATCGAGGCGACGGTGGCGACGCAGCTCGGCGGCCGCTTCGATGCCGAGTGGCGCGAAATGGGGCTGGTCGTGCGAATCGTCCTGCCCGCCTCGCGGCTGGCGACGAGGTCGCGATCGGCGGGCGCCGGATGAGACGCGGAGCACCAGCGGGGGGAGAGCGGTGATGCGACTGAAGGAAAAGGCGTGTGTGGTCACCGGTGCCGGATCGGGCATCGGCGCCGAAACGGCCAGACTGTTCGCCGCCGAGGGAGCGTTCGTGACGGTGGCCGACATCGACGGGGCCGCGGCGGAGCGCGTGGCGCGGGCGATCGGCGAAAGGGCCATGGCGACGACCGTCGACGTAGCGCGCTCGGATGAGGTCGAGGCGATGCTGGCGCGCACGCTCGAGGCGCGGGGCCGGATCGACGTGCTGGTCAACAATGCGGGCTACGGCATCGCCGGCACGGTGGTCGACACGCGGGAGGAGGACTGGAACCGGCTGATGGCGGTCAACGTCAACGGCGTCTATCTGGGCTGCCGGCACGTGATCCCGATCATGCGCCGGCAGGGCGGCGGGGTGATCGTCAACACCGCCTCCACCGTGGCGCAGATCGGCATCCCCAATCGCGCCGCCTATGTCGCCTCCAAGGGCGCCGTCGCGGCGCTCACCCGGGCGATGGCGCTCGATCACGTGGGCGACGGCATAAGGGTCAATTGCGTGGCGCCCGGCACCATCTGGTCGCCCTATTTCGAGCGCATGCTCGAGACGAGCCCGGATGCCGCCTCGATGAAGCAGGGGCTCGAGGCGCGCCAGCCGATGAACCGGATGGGCAGGCCCGAGGAGATCGCGAGAGCCATCCTCTATCTCGCCTGCGACGACGGCTCCTTTTGCACCGGCAGCACGCTCACCGCCGACGGCGGCTGGACGGCCGGCTGAGCGGCCGCGCCGATCAGGGCTGCGGCACGGAGCGCGACGCGGCCTCGGCCACGGCTTCGGCTTCCATGCCGCGGATCGCCTTTTGCAGCTTCTCGAAGGCGCGGACCTCGATCTGCCGCACCCGCTCGCGGCTGATATTGTAGACGGTGGAGAGATCCTCGAGCGTCTGCGGCTCGTCCTTCAGCCGGCGTTCGGTGAGGATGTGCTTCTCGCGGTCGTTGAGCACGTCCATCGCCCGGGTCAGCAGCTCCCGCCGATGCACCAGCTCGTCGTGCTCGGCGATCTCGGTCTCCTGACTGGCACTCTCGTCGACCAGCCAGTCCTGCCACTCCATGTCGCTCTCGCTGCGCAGCGTGGCGTTGAGCGAGTGGTCCGGGCCGCCCAGGCGGCGGTTCATCTCGATCACGTCCTGCTCGGTCACCGCCAGGGTCTCGGCGATCTCCTTGACCGTCTCGGGCTTGAGGTCGCCCTCGTCGATCGCCTGCATCTGGCCCTTGAGCCGGCGCAGGTTGAAGAAGAGCTTCTTCTGTGCCGCCGTCGTGCCCATCTTGACCAGCGACCAGCTGTGCAGGATATATTCCTGGATGGCGGCGCGGATCCACCACATGGCATAGGTCGCGAGCCGGAAGCCGCGGTCGGGATCGAAGCGCTTGACCGCCTGCATCAGCCCGACATTGCCCTCGGAGATGATCTCGTTCATCGGCAGGCCGTAGCCGCGATAGCCCATGGCGATCTTGGCGACGAG
>JAGREO010000100.1:4103-6037 GCA_020446525.1 Geminicoccaceae bacterium
AGCGCTTGGCCAGCATGAACTCCTCTTCCGGCTGCAGCATCGGAAAGCGCCGGATCTCGTCGAGATAGCGGGAAAGGCCGCTTCCTTCGGAAGGTACGGTCGGCAGGCTGGCCATGATCGAAGCTCCCGTATCGGGGACGTTGCGCTTGGGGGCGGGCCGGTCGGGGTGGCGCCGGAGGTGCGGGCTCCGGGATGCGGGATACGACATCTCGAATGCGGGGTCCGGGACCGCACCCGTGACACGGCACCGTTCCTAACGCAAAAGGCGCCACCTTTCCACCCGCACGGGCTTCAACCGCCCGATCGTTGCACAGGTTTCATCGATCCGGCGTCCCATGCGGCGGGGCGGGCGCCGCCCCTTCGGTGGCCAGCCGCATCAGACGATCGAATCCGGCCGGCGCCGGGCTCTCGAAGCGCAACCTCTCCCCGGTGAGCGGATGGTCGAAGCCGAGCACGGCCGCGTGCAGCGCGATGCGGTCGAGCTCGTCGACCGCCGCGCGCAAGGGCGGCGGAAGACGCGGGCGGTGGCGCGGGCGATAGAGCGGGTCGCCCAGCAGCGGGTGACCGCGCGCCGTCATGTGGACGCGGATCTGGTGGGTCCGGCCGGTGTGCAGCGTGACGGCGACGCGGGCGATCACGCCGCCGCCCGCGGCCACGAGGCGATAATCCGAGACCGCGCGCTTGCCGCCTTCGACGATCGCCATGCGTTTGCGGTCGCGGGGGTGGCGGGCGATCGGCGCTTCGATGCGGTCCCGGGCCCGGGCGGGCACGCCGAAGACCAGGGCGTCGTAGGTGCGCTCGACGCTGTGCACGGCGAACTGTCCGGCCAGGCCCACATGCGCCCTGTCGTGCTTGGCGATCACCAGAAGGCCGCTGACGTCCTTGTCGATCCGGTGCACGATGCCCGGCCGCTGCACACCGCCGATACCCGAGAGGCTGCCACCGCAATGCGCCAGAAGCGCATGGACCAGTGTCCCGCGGTCGTGGCCGGGGGCCGGATGAACGACGAGCCCGGCCGGCTTGTCGAGGACCAGCAGGTGCTCGTCCTCGAACAGCACCGAAAGCGGCATCGCCTCGGGCACGAGATCGAGCGGTGCCGCGGGCGGAACCTCGAGCCGGACGGTCTCGCCGGCCTTTACCCGCCGGCCGGGCTCGGTTACCACCTGCCCGTCGATCCTGAGCCCGCCGCCGCGGATCAGCTCCTGCACCCGGGTGCGCGAAAGGTCGTCGTCCCGCGAGCCGAGAAACCGGTCGACACGGCAGCCTTCGTCCTCGCCGCGGGCGACGTGGCGGATCGAGGTCGAGGGGCTCTGCGCGCCGCTTTTCGCCTGCGAGGTCGCGTCCGTCTTCATGGCCAGAGATCGTCTCGACAGTTTCGTCGGTTACGTCAAGATCTTCAACTATGCCGCAGCCGTGGTGCTGGTCCTGGGCTTCGCCGCACTGATCGGCCTTCTGGCGATGCGGGCGATCGGCGGTCCCAGGTCCGAGCGGGCGACGATCGGGGTTCCGGCCGGTGCCACGCTGATCGACACCGCACTCGACGGCGACGCCCTGGCCCTCACCTTCGCCGACCAGAACGGAGCCCGATTCGTCCTGCTGGTCGACCGCGAAAGCGGGGCGCTGCTTCGCCGCTTCGATCTCGTGCCCGCGCCTTGAGCCGACACCGCGGCGGCCGCCGACCGGCGCGCACAGGGGCTACCGGGCCCGCCGTCGAGGTGACCATCGACCGGCTGGGCTTTCTCGGCGACGGGCTGGCGACGACGGAAGAGGGCGAATGGCGGGTGCCGCTGGCACTGCCGGGCGAGCGCTGGCGGGTGCGCCCGGAGGCGCGAGAGGGCCGCCGGCGCCGGGCCTCGGCACTCGAGCGGCTGGGCGACGCCTCGGCGGATCGGATCGAGCCGCCCTGCCCGCATTTCGGCCGTTGCGGCGGCTGC